>NZ_JADBUN010000108.1:0-7171 GCF_020245625.1 Microcystis sp. M049S2
TATGATGACTTTATCCCCTGAATTGCAGTCAAGTTTAGAAAGTAAAATCAAACAATTTGAGGAGGAAAGAACCATGCCTTTAATGAGTAATATGGAATTGCGAGGAATAGAACAGGGTAAGAAGATTGGCAAGGAAATTGGGGTGTTAGAAAATAGCCGCGATGACATAAAAACAGTTTTAACTGTGCGGTTTGGAGAGATTTCTTCAGAAATTGAAGAGATAATCGGCAAAATCACTAACCCTACTATCTTAGAAGAGCTACTAAAATTAGCAGCTACCGCTAATTCTCTCGCAGAATTTAGGCAGTCTTTGGCAAGAATCCAATAATCTTATCCTAATATATAGAAAACGGGTTTCTCGGAGAAACCCGTTTTCTGTATAATCTTAATTTTTGTTACAGGGGTCTTGACAAATTCGGGATTGTTGCCCAAAAATAGTCGCAGTAAACCTTTGCAGTTAATGTCATGACTTCTACCCTGTTGCCCCTCCTTCCTTCTGTTTACGATGTTTTGTTCAATTTCGCTCAATCTGATGGTTTTTGGGCGAATTTAGAAACCGCTTTTGGCACAAGTTATGATGTGGTTAAAGCGACGCAATTACGACAGCAGTGGCAAAGCCGAGATTTCACTCAACTTCCTGAGATTGAGGTTGTCAGTGATGAGGTTTTAGGAAAGGCGAATGGTGCTTATGCGATCGCTCTTAAGGAGATTTACTTAGGGTTAGCTGAATATCAGTGAAAGCTTTGCTAGAAAGGGGTTTAGGTTTTTTGGTCAAGAAAAATGCCAGAAACAAACCGAGAGTAGTTCACACTCTTATTTAACGGTGGTGGGCAATGTCTATCCTGGGAAAAACTACGGGGTGAGCAATATCGGTCTTCGGGCATTTAAACGAATCCCGCACGGGCCTGTCACAGAGGAGCGTGCGAGCAGGTAATCGGTAGAGCGCCCCGTGGTTTTGTCCTTAACGGTGAAAGTGATCGAGCCATCTGACGACTGTTCGATACCGGCCGGTCCGTCTAGAAAAGCTCCCTCTCGAACGGTAGCGACCGGTTTGAAAGTGCCTTGTATTTCCACAAAAAGGGACTGACGGGTAATTCCCCACAACGGCTCCTTATCCACTTTTTGAAACAAACTCAACCAACTTCCGGCGAGTGTCTTGGGAACAGCGATCGCTATCGCCAGTGGCCCTGCTTTTATTTCCCTAAGAAAAGGATCGCGGAAACGACCAGCGTTAGTTACGAAAGTTCTCCCAGAGTGAGTGCTGTCGATGTACCACCCAGTTATACCGTTCCGACTCCGCGCACTTTCTCCTGAAAGTATGGTGGTGACAGTAATCCCATCGTAAAAGAACAACTCATCTTTTATGCCTCTGAGCAAAATACCTCGTAATCGCGGGACATCATAAACAGGGTAAACAAGACTAGCACCCCGTGCGATCGACCCCATCTCTTTCGCTTTTCCAGCAATGATCTCCAAGGTGGTGAGGGATGATCGTCCCCAAAATGTAGCGAGATGACCAGTGATCAATACGCGATCCAACGCCTGGCTGTAAACTCCCTGAGCGAGGAGACAATTACCCCAGAAACGATGCCAAAACGAGCAGGGCCGCTCGTAGAGTTCGGGAAGTGCCTTCGGTGTACCAAGGGTAGGGGGGTTAGCATTCAGATCGAGCCGGGCTATGTAATCGATTTGTCCTCCATCGATCCAGAGCCAACCATCTTGTGTCGAAACCAGAGCGTCAATCTGGCCGTAATCGTATTGCGGGGCCCTCACCGATACCAGAGGCGTTGGAGTGCCTTTCCGTTTCAGTAGCAGGGTATCGACACCGGAGACGACCACCTCAAACGATTGGCCCCGCGTTGGGATTGTTACTCGTGCTGTTTTATTCGGGGATAATGTTAATCTCGTCTCGGGTTTTCGCTCTACTGGTGAGAGGCAATATTTATCTAAAGGTTCGGCTATAACTCGCGGAATGTTAGCGACGAAAATTAAAAAAAACAATCGAAAAATAGGTCGCCACCCATTCCGATAATCATACCGACCACCCCAAGAATGGCTAAATAACATAAGCGGTTTCTGTGACATTTTCCCGACGCTGATTGCCTGCCTTCTCGACTTGTCCTTAACCTACAATATCACTACCGGCAATCCCGAAGTTAAGCAACCGACCACACATCATCAGGTAAATTAAATCAAGTTTATTGTGCTTAATTAGTAAAACTTATGCAAAAAAAAAATAAAGATAACTTATATGTATTGACGAGACAAAAAAATGCTACTAGGATAGTAACAAGTATTAATTAAAGAGTTGACGGTCTCCGATGGTGATCGTTGTACAATCAGCTATCATAGCTTTCTGTCCCAGGAGAATCCTCTTACAGAGTCAATCCACCCTGAAAGCACGAGAACGATTTTGTGACAATATTCATAGTGAGGTAATCCAGTTATGGTTAAAAATGCAGTACCTTCAACAAAAATATTAGATCATCCAAACCTTTCTAGTAATGAAATTAGACTTCTGTCTCAATTTGCAAATGCCGTTTACAATGACACAGTAGACGTGTCTGGTTGGGAAGTAATTACTCCTATACTTAGAGACTACGGATTATCACGAGATTTAATTCGAGGTAATTCTTTCGCCAATGCTGATCTTTTAAATGTTTTTAACGGTGGGGGAGATGCCAATGCCGTTGTTGCAAAACAAGGAAATACCCTAATACTAGCTTTTAGGGGAACTGATTCATTTCGAGATACACTCGATTGGCCAAAAACTTTTGATCACTTCCAACTGTTTTATCCTTTGTTTGAAGCTTTGCGTCAATATAGTCTAGCGAATCCAATTAGTAAGCTGTGGGTAACGGGGCATAGTTTGGGTGGTGCTATGGTAGAACACTATTTGGATCAATACAAAGGTGATTTTATTAATGGTGTTGCTTTTGCTTCCCCTCGGGCAAGTTTAAATGATAGTGATACAAGACTTTTAAACATTGGTCATGAAAACGATATTGTTTATTCAATATCTGGACTAAGAGATAATAACGCTAATTCAACAACCAATATTTATACCGTTATTGGAGAGGAACATGGTTCTGGATTTACTAAAGAGCATAGTATGTCTGAGTATATCTACACCACAGATCGAATCCTCAAGTCAGCATATTATGATCGAATGGGGCGTGATAGCCTGTTAATCATAGATAGAACAGATGTTGCAGATGATATTTATGACGAAATCCCTAATTTTTCTAATCCAGATGCTTTTATCTTGGGAGAGGATGATGATGATGATGTTATCCAATCAGGTCGAGGGAATGATGTCTTAGAAGGTTTAGGCGGCAACGATTATCTCATTGGAGATTATTTCTCTTCTTTTAGTGGAAATGACACTCTTGATGGAGGTAAAGGAAATGACACTCTTGACGGAGGAGAAGGTGAAGATATTGCTATCTATTCCGGCAACTTCAAAGATTACAAACTAACTCTGTCAAAGATAGATAAAAAGACAGTTACTATTACCCATAATGGTGGCACTAAAGAAGATGGAACAGACACCCTGACCAATATTGAATTTGCTCAGTTCAAGGACAAAAAAGTTCCTCTCAAGGGATTGGATCTAGCATTCGTTATCGACACAACTGGCAGCATGTGGGACGACATTGGTGCGGTCAAAGCCAGTGCCAGCAACATCATCAACAAGATCTTCGATGACAGTCTTCCTTTCTCCCGAGTTGCCGTAGTAGGTTATAACGATCCAGGGACGAACACATTCCTCTCCTTCACCGATCAAGAAGATATAGATGATCGCAAAATTGCAGCCATCAATGCCATTAATAGCATTTCAGTGGGTGGCGGCGGTGACTTTCCTGAATTAGTCAACTCGGGATTGCTCCGTGCCTTGTCTGGTGGTGCTGGCGAATGGAACAAAGAGGCTATTTCCCGTTCGATCATCCTGTTCGGCGATGCACCACCCAAGGATACTGAGCTTCGCGCTCAGGTGCTGGAGCTTGCTGCCAATATTGGTGTCTCAATTCCCAGCACGCTCAGGTCAATGTCTATCGTCGGTGACATCGAAACCAGTAGCGTTACCACAGGTCTCACCGCAACGAGATTTTCTGTCTCAACAGTGGACGCAGAAGGAACTGAGGAAACTTTTCCTGTTCAAATCTTCACGATCTTGATCGGTAATGATCCGACAACAGCCGCTGATTTTAACAGTCTTGCCACCGAAACGGGCGGTAAAGCTTTTACCGCAGCGGACGCGGGAGAAATTGTTCCCAAAATCTTAGAAGTGATCGACGAAGTTACCACAATTGTCACCTTAGCTGTCTCTCCTGGAAGTGTTACTGAAGATGGGACAACTAACTTCGTCTATACCTTCACTCGCACCGGAGCAACAACTGATGCTTTGACCGTCAATTATACAGTCGGGGGGACAGCCACTTTTGACACAGATTACACCCAAACTGGTGCAGCAAGTTTCACCGCAACCACAGGGACAGTTACTTTCGCTGCTGGTTCAGATACTGCGACTGTAACAATTGACCTCACTGCTGATACAAATGTTGAAGATGATGAAACCGTAACTTTAAACCTTGCTCCTGGGACAGGTTATGCCATAGGTACGACTGACGCAGTTGTGGGAATCATTACTAATACTGATACTGATACTGAAACTCCTAGTAACCAAGCTCCCACAGATTTAGCCTTAAGTGCGACCACAGTAGATGAAAATGTCCCTGTTAACACAGTAATTGGAACATTTTCTACCACAGACCCCGATAGTGGTAATAGCTTTACCTATAGCTTAGTTACAGGAACAGGAGACACAGATAATACTGCCTTCTTGATTGTAGGGAATCAATTACAGATTAATAATTCTCCCGATTTTGAAACCAAGAATAGTTACAGTATTCGAGTAAAAACCACCGACCAAGGGGGACTAAGTTTTGAGAAAACCTTGACAATTACTGTCAATGATGTTAATGAAAATCCTAGTAACCAAGCTCCGACAAATTTAGCCTTAAGTGCGACCACAGTAAATGAAAATGTCCCTGTTAATACAGTAATTGGAACATTTTCTAGCACAGACCCCGATACTGGCAATACCTTTACCTATAGCTTAGTTGCAGGAACAGGAGATACAGATAATACTGCCTTCTCGATTGTAGGGAATCAATTACAGATTAATAATTCCCCAGATTTTGAAACCAAGAATAGTTACAGTATTCGAGTAAAAACCACCGACCAAGGGGGACTCAGTTTTGAGAAAACCTTGACAATTACTGTCAATGATGTTAGTGAAACTCCTAGTAATCAAGCTCCCACAGCCCTAATTTTCCAAAATGCTGTCACCGAGTTAGCTGAAAATGTCAATGTCACACCAGAATTTAAAGTCGCCGATCTCCTGATTGAAGATGATGGTTTAGGAACCAATAATCTCTTCCTCACGGGACGGGATAGGGAGCGCTTCTTAATTCAGAATTCGGCTCTTTTCTATGTCGGTTTTACTCCTAATTTTGAAGCCCAAAATAGTTACGAAGTCACCGTCAATGTCGATGATACAACCGTTGGTGTCACCCCCGATCTCACCCAAACCTTAACTTTAAACATCACCGATATCAATGAAGCTCCCACAGCCCTAATTCTGGCCAATAGCACTAATGCGATCGCTGAAAATACCGATACCAGTCAAGGTGTAAAAGTTGCCGATATTCAGATCAGCGATGATGCCTTGGGGACAAATAGCCTTTCTTTGTTGGGCAGTGATCAGAGCAGTTTCCAGATTCGTGGCCGGGAATTATTCTTCATCGGTAAGGCTGATTTTGAAGCCCAATCCCTCTATAACTTGACAGTTGCGGTAACGGATACTACCATCAACCCGGCTCCCAATGCCACGCCAGACGCAACGGTTAATTTCACCCTAGAAATTACCAATCTACCCGACCAAGCCGTTAATCCCCAGGCCCTCCAATTTAACAATACGGGTAATGGACAAGGTTCTCTGGTTTTCAACTTTAGTAACTTGCCCGGTAGCATACAGGTGACAGCCATTGAGGAAGGACTTAGACAGACGGGAGCTTTCTTCAATAACGTTGTCGGTCTCTATCCAGTGGCCGATGATAACGGAGCCGTTTTTGATAGCCTCGATTTAGATGGAGATGGCAACGCGACAGAGTTAATTCAACCCGGTCAAGCGGGTTATGCCCGTAGTGCCTTAAGTCAAGCAGTGAATAACTTCATTTTGCGGGCCAGTGGGGAAGGAGCAAACCAAAGCACCACCGCCGCTGAATTTGGAGATGTGCTGTTGGAAGGGGGGCGACGCTACGCACCCTTTGTGATTGCCAATGGGGGCAATCCGGGAGAAAGTCTGCAAGGGAGTATTCAGGCATTTTTGACCAAGAATCCCGATAACGTGGCGGCTACCCTAGAAAACTATATAAGTCATGAAGTGGCCTACTTCTCCTTTGGGGCGGCAAATCCCGATGGGGCGGAACATTTACGGTCAAGGGGGAATAATATCTTTGGCTTTGAGGATTTACCCGGTAACTTACCCAATATCAGTGATAACGACTTTAATGATGGGATTTTGGCGTTTAATTTTATTGCTTAATCATCCCTTGCTGGTTTGACAAACCATTTCCTCTGGGAGTTGGCGGTGGTTGTCTTTTTCTAACTGCGAATCACCGTCATTTGTCGCCCCACAGGCCTCATTGCCGTTTCTGATTAATGGTGGCATGGCTGGCTTCCAATCCAGCCATGATTCATATAGCGTTTTTCAGTCTGCTGAGGTACAAAAGTTATGGGTTTTAGGCAAAAGGCAAGATGCAAAAGGCAAGATGCAAAAGGCAAAACGGAAGAAAATAGGTGTACCTCACTAGCTTGGGAAACGCTATAGTTATTTCAAATAAGAACGAGACACTAGCCTGAATTATTCACCAATTGCCAGCCGTTTTTTAGCCAGATCGCTGAAAGACTTTCCTAGCAAGACTTTTAAGTATCTTCCCAAATCTTCATCAATAAAGCAGGCTAAGTAGGGTCTGCTGAAAAAGTTTGTTGGTGGGGGCAGGGTGTGGGGTGTGGGGTGTGGGGTGTAGGGTTTTACCGATTTTGAGGTAGTCAGTTACCTAATTTTCAGGGAAAAAGTACCTGAATTTTACCCCCGATCCCTCCA
>NZ_JADBUN010000109.1:0-3162 GCF_020245625.1 Microcystis sp. M049S2
AAGAGGTTACTTGTTGCTTCAACAAGGATTTTAAGTCTTCTACTGACTCAGCAACATTAATATTAGGGACTCCACTCATTGCCTTTTTACCACACAAACTATACCTTTACCAAGTATGACATACTTTTTGAAAAATGGTATAATACCAATTTTCAATAGTCGTGACTAACATCTAAAAGCGCAATTCCTGTCCGAGAGCGGAATTGCGCTTTGGAATAATCAACTAAGTCTGTCATCACTTTTGAAAAATGATATAACAGTAGTAATTTAAAGCAAAAAGGCGCGTTAAGTAACGCACCCTACTGGACTGTTTCAGCTAATTTGGTGTATTAGAAAAATGCTATAAATTCTATAATCTAAGACTTTAAGCCGAAATTTATTGCCCTATTTTAGTTGAAACAGTCCACTACGCGGTCAGCGATCTCGCTAGGGTAACACAGCGATCACACTTCATAACCTTCCAAGTCGTGTCAGGTTTACGCTTTAACCAAGCATTTGGCAATAGCTGTGTTGACTCGGATGTTAGTCCCAGCCTGTGGCCCTGGGGTTTGGCCGTAGAGGTAAAATTCAAGGGACACACCAGGACGGAAGAACAGGCAATAAGTGGAACCGCCAAAATGGAACATGCCCAGTTGGTCGCCTTTTTTGACATGGTCACCTGGCTTAACAGTGATATCGCAACTCGAAACCTCGGCCATTCCGACATGCATCACACACATCAGCCCGATGGCGGGATTGTCGGCTTCGATGAAAATCAACGCACGCGTCGCCACCGCAGTGAGGAATCCCTGGGAGTTATTAGGCGAGGTAGGGTCTGGGTCGTTGTTGAGGAAACTTTGGTACAAGTTCTCCAAGTAATAGGAACCGTTGACCACATATGCTTTGACGATGGTTCCATTCACCGGGCTATGCCAACGGTGATAACTTAAGGCACTTAGGAAAGCCTGGTAGACCGTTCCTCCGACAAACTGCGGAGTAAATTCATCCCAATTGAGCATGTTTTCAAGAGAATAGGCCTGGTCTTTGAGCCAGAATTGAGCTGAAGTCCGCACGTTTGGCACCAAGGCATAGGGTGCCGATTCGCAGGCGTTGACGATCACATTATCGTCCCCAGGCTCACTTATAGGCCTTACGCCATCGACAAACTTTCGGGTGAAAAAATCGTCCCATGAAGCAAATCCGTAATAAGGATCTTGGGGGGTGGACTGGAATATCTGTTCAAAGCTCGTGAACGGGCCGATAGAACCTTCCCCGACTGCCGAATTGGCCACTTGGACAATCCAACTTCTCACAGTATCACCCAACCAGGGGATGGTCTGCTCTGCGGGGTCATCCTGAACCAACACGTAGCGGGATTCTGGGGTAACTAGATATGACGACCAGTAATTCAAAATCTTCTTAAATTGCTGGTTGACCAAAGAGTTGGAAAATACATCATAGCCAGCCGTGGTCGCCATTGGCCAATCCAGTAAGGCATTGATGGGAAAACCAATCAACCCTGCTGGTTGCTCACCGCCTGGCGTATTGGTGTAGAAACATTCGGGTGCTGTGGTCATGATGGCATTAAGGAGTTGCAGGAATTCATCAAAATCCTTTACCTCCGACTCCCAGCCTAGCGGGGTGAATTTCTCTCGAAAGTGGGCCTCCGAAAACATCATGGACACATTAGCATACAAAACCGGGTCGGAATAGACCATGTCTTGGAATTCCAGGATAGGTTCGACCAGTTTGCAAGGACGCTGGACAACAGCCTTTTTCAGCTTGCGTATCCAGTTGCCAGCATATCTCGGGTCTTTTGGGAGCCATCCACCTAAACGAGTAGGAGATAGGCCGCACGGTAGTGGTATATTCATAGCTGAATTCTTCTTGACAATCCTGGTCATTAATAAGGTTCGTCCTACGCACCTTACAAGATCGGCGATCTTTATTTCTGCGGTGTCGTAGGCTCTGTGTAGTCTACAGGAGCTACATCCTCAGCTGCGGATACGCGCCGGGTTACCTCGAATGTGGTGGAGCTGGTCTGTATGATTGCGAACTGGCTGTATGATGTTCCAGAAGACGTATAAGGCGCAGCCTGTATATTTCCATTGGGAGTTTGTACAACTGCGGAAATCTCTGTTACGAGACAGATACCTCGACTGCTTGCCGTCCATGATGTAACTGGCGTTACGCTATAGCTATCATCTGAGCAGAATGCGCTCGCATAGATCACCTTCCCATTTGCGTTGTAGTTTGTTGAATTGACAATATTGACAAGTGGATAACCCATTTTGATCTCCTTTTGTAAGGGCTACATGAATGAAAATGCACTCAGGTGTAGTCATTCTTGACACCTAAGCTAAAGAATATACACAAACTTTCTATAACATCACGCTAAATACGCATTTTTTAAAGAAAATCTCCGTATATAGCGTTTCTGATTCAGAAGAGGTACATTTCCGATCCTGAACAGGTTAATCAGCAAAGGTTTAAGTGTGCCGCACAGATGCGAGAACCGCTATATTACTCTTAAACAGAGCGATCACCAAAAGGTTTTCTTACTCTTGGGAATTAAGTTTATTTAATCTCAACACCTAACACAACCAAAGTTTACCAACTTAAGAAAAAAGTCCTCAAAATTCTCTAAATCCTTGTCCTGCCTAACTTACAGCCCCTCAACTCTCTCGCAAAAATCCTTAACTTGGGAAAAATCCTCAACTTTACCAACTTAAGCCCAAGCCTTGTCAAAATATCCTGACAATCTCCCCCCTCTCCCAACCCCAAACTTTGCCTTCATCCCCAAAACCACAAAAACCGAGATAGAAATATCCCACTTTTGTCATCTCGACAGGCTAGAGAGCTTACGCCACAGTAAAAATGGGTAGCGCATCTTGCCAGAGCAAACTTAGGATGATCCCACCGCGACACACCTATAATGAAAAAAAGCCAAGCCTTAACGACCCTGAAATTAACCTTAAAACCCGAACACCAAAAGCTGATCGAAGCCAAACTAAGTAGCTGGTTATAATTAAATTAAAAATGGATTTTAGGTTCGATCCCCCCTGCCCCCCTTGATAAGCTGTCCTTTAGTCACATCTTTCTTAACATTTCAAACCTTTGTAGCACAAGGCTTTCAAGACTCGGTTAACAATTTGTAATATTCCTTGTTGACACCCTTACTGA
>NZ_JADBUN010000011.1:0-5747 GCF_020245625.1 Microcystis sp. M049S2
ACGAGCGCAACGCTCACAACTTCCCCTTAGACTTAGCTAGTGGTGAACAGGCTCCTGTGGCTCTGACCGCTCCCGCTATCAATGGTTAATTCCTAGTCTGAACGAAAAGGCACTCCCGCGAGGGGGTGCTTTTTTGTTGTTAGAATTGGGGAACAATGAAAAACGCTGCAAAATGCTTATTCTCAAACAATCATCATTATGACCGCTCTCACTGGAAAATATACTCTTAGTCAATATTTTGAGCAGGAAATACAATCCCAAACTCGTCATGAATATCTGGATGGAAAAATTATTGCTATGACAGGAGGGACACCGACTCATAATCGCATTATTAGTAATTTATTAGTGGCTTTATATACTGGACTAAAGAATCAACCCTATGCCGTTTTTGTCACCGATCAGCGTTTATGGATACCTGAGCGTCAAATAGCTACCTATCCTGATATTATGGTGATGCCTGAACCTCTTACTTATCAAGAAGGACGCAAAGATACTTTAATTAATCCTGTTTTAATCGCTGAGGTTTTGTCTGCTGCAACGGCAAATTACGACAGAGAAGAAAAGTTTGCCGCTTATCGAACTATTTCAACTTTTCAGGAATATTTATTGATTTCGCAGGAAAGACTTTATATTGAACATTTTCAAAAGGAAGGCGATTGCTGGGTGTTTACAGCTTATGAATCTGATAGGATAATTCATTTAAACTCTTTGCGGGTTGAGGTGGAGATAGCAGATATTTATAACAAGGTAATCTTTAGTTAAGGCTTTAAATTTGAAGCTTTTGTTATCATTAAACTAGACTAATCTTGGTCAGGAGTTAATTTTATGATATCCCCTCAAATTATTGAACTGGAACAAAAGTTACGAAATTTTTCGTTTGAAGATAAACAATGGTTATTAGAACAGTTACACAAGCATTTAGAAGTTTTAAAAGAAAATGTAAATAGAAAACAGGCCAAAGATTTGATTATGGAAACATTAAATGAGGTTCAAAATATGCCCGATAATTGTTATCATGAAGTTTGGCAAAAATTTGATGACGCTTGTGTGAGAATTTCAGGAAACTTAGAAGAATCTGATTTACTATGATGTTTGCTCAAGATTCACCTCTTGTTATTCTTGATACTTCGGTTTTTCTTTCAGCTTTGTTAAGTAAAAATCCTAACAGTGCGCCTTGTCAAATTATTCGTTATTGGCGGGAGGATAGATTTAAGTTAGTTATTTCTCCTCAATTATTGGAGGAATTGGTCGAAAAACTATTAGTGAAAAATATTGACAGAAATGATATTAAGGATATTTTAAGGGCTATTTTTTATACTGCTATCAAAATTCAAGGCATTTATCAAGCAACGCTACTCGATCAGGTTGATCCAAATGATAATATGTTTTTGGCAGCCGCTTACGAAATAGGTGCTGATTATCTAGTTTCTTTAGATAAAAAACACATTTTACCGCTAAAGCATTATCATCATACACAAATTTTGTCCCCAAATTTATTCTTACAAGTCTTACAAAATAGTTAAAGGTAAAAAGGCGATCGCATCTATTTGTAAAGAGATAATCCTAATCGTTAGGATTTCTTTTAAGATAAGATTTAAACACAGGATTAATAGGAAAATAGGACGAGGTTTCTGATGGTAATTTATCCAGTAAACAGCGTCTCATTAATGACTGAATAGCTGCCCAAAATTCAGAAGTAGATAAGTCAAGATTAGCAGTTTTGGGAAACTTTTCTACCGCTTCAGTTTGATTAGCTAACCAGTGCATCACCTTTTTTTCTGTTGCGGATAAACGCTGTAAATGACATTCGATCGAGTCTTCTATATCTCCTAAATAAATTTCATTGTTCATTTGTTCTAAAAATAAGGATACTTCTCCATCAAATAGTTCAATAATGGTTGAGGAGATGATATTTAACCAGTTAGGATGACCTTGATAAAGTTCGCTCAGTTCCGTCCATTTCTCCTCACTTTTTAAACCGTATTCTTTGAATATTTCTTCAAATTCTGTTGTTAAACCTTGCAGGTATAAAGTTTTAATTTTATCGGATTTTAAGGTGACAAAATCTCTGGGAAGTTCCCAACTAATTAAAATCAAACAACTTTGATGAGATGTGGTAGCGATTTGCTGAAAAAATTTATGATAATCCTGACAGTCGCTTAAATATTTACCTGCTAATTCCCCCGGTTTAAAAATATTCTGCACATCATCAAGAATAATTAAACAACGATAGGAGCTTAGATAATCTATTATATCAGGTAAGGGGGTTGATAGAGATTGGGCGAAAAACTGTTTTAGATCATCCTTGAGAGCGATTAATTGAGGAATATTTTCCAGACTGCGGTAAATAATATAATCAAATTGTGGGGCAATTTCTGAAATTAATTTAAGGGTTAAAGCTGTTTTTCCAATTCCGGTTAACCCATAAATAGTAATTAATCGAGTTTTATTGTCTAGCCATTCTTTTAAGGTTGATATTTCTAACTTACGTCCATAGTTACACCTTAATTCAGGAGCTTTTGTTAAGTCAATTATGGGGGATAGATGATCATTATCTGGAAAATTTGAAGACTTTTTTAAGTTGTTTTCTGAGTAGGGGTTATTTTCTCTACAGATATTAACACGACTATTGCTAATATTATTACCATGATAGTTAACAAAGTGATAAATAGTAGATGAAGCTTTATTTTCTAAAATAGAACGAACATTAGACTTTTTTATATCTTCTTGAAAAACATCTGATAACAGTTGCCATAATTTCCATGCTTCTTTTTTTATATGGTCATAACTGCGCTGATTATTTTCGGCAATTTTTTCATAATCTTGATGTTCCCAAATACCCTGTAAGATAGATTCTTGCAACGAATCAAGATGTTTACCAGTTTTCTCTAATACCTGTTTATCTGTCCATTCTAAAAGGGTTTGAATATCCATATAAGTAAGTGATAGAACTTTTGTATTACTGTTTGGGATAAGGGAACAGATTTTATTTTTCTCGTTTTTTTATAAATATTTGCCAAATTATTTTATTTCTGACATTTAACCCTCCTGATTTGTTTCCAACTGTCACCTGTTACTTAATCGATTAATATTAATGCCAATGCTTGATTAATAATTTTATTTTTATCAATCATAGCTTCAATTTCTTCGGGTTGATATATACCCTCAAAAGCTTCTAATGCCGCTTGTCTTAAAGCCGAAGAATAAGCATCATCTAAGGTTTCTTTTAATTCTTCTGGTGTCAGATAATTTCCTCCAGTTTTACGTCGTTGATTAATGCGTTGAATCTGTCGAACAGAATTAGAAATAGAGGTTTCCCATGAGCGGGTACTGCGTTTTTCTGCTTGCCGTTTAATCAGATGTAATAGAACAATAATACTAAAGCTAAAAATCTTATTGAGCTTATCATCTTTGCTCATTTCTGTCATTTCCTCTACCAAGATTAAGGCATCGGGAATATTGCCAGCTAGTAATAGATTTTTTAACTCTAATAGTTCTTCCATTTTTTGCCTTTTTTTACTGATTAACCTCTTAATTTAGTAATTTGTCCTTTACATTAGATATTGTTAAAGTTGGAAAAACAAGCGAAAACTTTTGCCTGTTCTCTTGCCTTATTAACGAAAATTTAGCCTTGTTTCATGAGCCTTGCCCTCCTTTTTGTCACTAAATCCCACTTTATCCCACAAAAATTATTGTATCAGAAAATCCAAAATGGCCACAAATTCCCACAGACAAAACCAAAGTGAACATCTAGATTGTAAGAATCACTCAGTTTTTTGGAGTCTTATCAGGTTATGAACAAGATACTAGCTAATTGTATCAGCTTAGGGATCGGATTGGGGGCGATCGGGGTGGCTTTCCCGGCACAAGCCGCCGCCTCTACCCCTAGTCAAGCGGCCATAACAAGCTTTAGTCTTAGTCAGTTCGCTGATTATACTCAAACTAGCAACGCTCAACCCAATAGTGGCTCTTTTACGTTTTTCCCCAGTATCAACTACACTGACGAGGCAGCCCTAACGAGTGCTTTTGTTTTTTACAATGGCACTGAGTCCTCTATCCCTTTGGATATTCTGTTTCCTTTTGGAGACGAGTTTGTTGCCGCAAACAGTCTTACCTATCCTACTCTAGAGGCACTGGAAGCGGTGTTTCCCGATGGCACTCAGTACATATATACCATTGTTGGCGGAAGTTTGGGTACTCAAGCGGCGGTTTTGCCAACCGTCCCACCGAGAGCATTTGTCAATGATGTTCCTTTCTTGACGGGAACAACCTTCAATGACCTTCAAGGTTTTGATCCGAGTCAACCCTTTACTATTAGCTTCAATGGGACTTCCTTATTCCCAGACATTTCCAAAAATTTCAGCATCTTATCCACGTTGGGAGGAACTGTTTTTGACGTTTCTCTGAATCCTACTGATACCAGTCTCCTCTTACCCGCTAACACCCTTGCTCCCAACACTAGCTATGAGTTTGAATTGGAATATGTAGAAAGTGAGCTGCTTTTTGATACTGGTTTTAATGGAGCAGAATCATTCTTGGGTTTTTTCACCCAAACTACAGGAACTTTCACCACTGGTTCAATCATTGGTACAACTCCCGATAGTCCTCTATTCCCCACCCCAGATCCGAACAATCCCGATGGTTTTACCTTTCCTGGTGTTCCCGTCGGTGATAATGGATTGGGTATAATTGACCCCATCTTTTTCGATCCGATTGTGTCGGTAGGATACGATTACGCAGTGACAGGCGGACCCTTATTCGCCTCGGTTTTAATCCCTAATGCTCTCCCCCAAGGCGACAGTAACTTTATCCTAGAATTACCCGGATTTGGCAATTATCCCCTAGTTGCGGGAACAACTTTCAACTTGTTGGGTGTTAATCCCCTTGGCTTTAGTGATTTTCGCATCAGTGATATCGATCCTGCGGAAATGCTCGATCCAACTAATCCTACTGCTTTTGTGACGGGGTTAACATTTACTGCTCCCGGAACAGTAACAGTCACCCAAAACCCTATTACTGTAAGTGTTCCTGAACCGTCCAATTTATTGGGTTTAGGATTACTCGGATTCGGTGCTTTCTTCACGGGAAAATTAAATAAGAAGCAAGCCAAAAAAGACTCTTAATAAGTAGCTGGTTATAATTAAATTAGAAATGGATTTTAGGTTCGATCCCCCCTGCCCCCCTTGATAAGGGGGGTGCCGATCCCCCCTTAGTCCCCCCTTGATAAGGGGGGTGCCGATCCCCCCTTAATCCCCCCTTAATAAGGGGGCATCTGATAATTTTTAACGCCTACCTACTTAGCAATTATCGTTAATCCTGTTGCTTATACAACATGATGGCGATTTCCAGCTTCAATCATCAACCTGACTTTGATGGGAAAGTCCATAAACTCCCTATTTTTGGGCATTTCAATCAGTTAGCATCTCAATCATTAGATAAAAGGGCATCCTCGAAAGGGGGGCTTTTTTCTTGTTCGGATGTATCGAGCGAGCTACAATAAAAGGGACTTCTCTAGGCGAAAATATGGCTACAGGCATCGATATTAGCGAATTTATTGTTGCTAGTCCGGATATTTGTAATTCCCGTCCCCGGATCGCGGGAACTAGAATAGACCTCTTGCAAAAGTCTTAAGTCGATCCTTGTACAGCAACATTTTTGAAGATTATCAACTACTAATAAATAATTAACTGAAAGTCCCTCCCATTATTGTTTCTATCGTTTGTTTTCGGATTTATGCAAGAGGTCTA
>NZ_JADBUN010000110.1:0-19797 GCF_020245625.1 Microcystis sp. M049S2
CTGATAACTGATAACTGATAACTGATAACTGATAACTGATAACTGATAACTGATAACTGATAACTGATAACTGATAACTGATAACTGATAACTGATAACTGATAACTGATAACTGATAGCTAAATCGAGGTTTCTTCCTCTAGCCAAATTTCTGGCTGTTGATTTAATAAAAGCTGGGCTGCCTCTAACATATCATCAACAATATCGCGCAAATCTTCCTTATTGTCGATATAAGCTTTTAACGCCTCCATCGGATCTAATTGATTACCCACCCCTAATTCCGGTAAACGGGGACGGGTTAATTGACTAATTAATTCCGCCCGAATACTATAACTATGGGCAGTTTTTAAAGCCTCGTCAAGCTGATTGGTGTTAATTAGTTCTAATTGTTCACTGCGAATTTTATAAACTAAACGGATAACTGCTTCCTGAATATCATGTTTTTTGAGAGCTTTTAGCAATTCTTTTTGGGGGTTTGCTGCCTGGGAAACATCCACTTCGATGGAACGGAAAGTACGCACGGGTAAAGGACAAAATTCCCATTTAACCTCTCCTTTAGCCACTTCTATTAAAACATAGCCCTTATCTTCTTTTTCCTCGCTAAAATCCACTCGATCGATGCTCCCCGGATAGACAATAGGCGGATCATTGCTAGGATTAAGATTTTGATGTTTGTGAACATGACCGAGGGCAACATACTCGAATTGTGGACGATTTAGCAGGGATAAAGGCACGGTAAAACCTTTACCAACTGCTAAAAATCTTTCTGCTCCTAAACTAGCTCTATCGGCCATTAAATGGGCTAATAAAACTGTTGGTACGCTTGTATCTAATTGGCGAATTTCTCCTTCTAAAACTGGTTCCAAACGGTTAATTAACAATTCATTTACCCCACTCAAGGATAAACCCTCGGTTTCGGGACGGGTTAAGAGAGTGGCGCGGGTTAACCAGGGTAAAGTAATTACTTGGATATCGCCGTTGCGGGTGGTGATGCGATGGGTGGTCAGGCGATCGCCAACAATAAAACCAGGCACCGCTAGGGTACGATAGATGGAGAGACTGACACCGCCATTACCCTGAGAATGTTGATCGTGATTACCCACTAATAACACCGTCGGGATCTTAGCATCGGCAAGACGACGGAATTGACTGGCAAAAGCTTCGTGAACAAAAGGAGGGGGAGTGGCATCGGGAAAGGCATCTCCCCCAAAAAGCACTAGATCCACAGGGGAGGCAATAGCCCGATCGATACAGAGGCTTAAACTGCCCATAAAATCCTCTAAACGCGTGTTTAATCCCGTTTTTGGATTTAAACGCCCATGGGAAAAACCGCTCCCCATGTGAATATCCGATAAGTGCAGTATTTTAATCATAGTAAAGGAAAAACAGGCGTAATTAAGTACACCTGTTCGGGATTATTTTCCTAATTTTTTATCGCCATCTTGACGACGGCGATCGCGCCATTCTGTAGTCGTCAGGTAGAGAATGCCACCACTGACGATAACGAGGAGAATTAAGGCGACTAGAAAGAGAGTGTTGAGAATCAAGGATGTTTCCATGGTATCTATAGATTACCTAGAAACCGTTACGACCCCAAACCACCATGGCGATCGACCAAGTGAACAGGGCGAGAATGCTAACCCAACCAAGTGTCAAAATATCCATAATTGCCTTTGTTAAACGAAATACTTAGGAGATAACTACTCAATTTATAATACTTCATCAGTGACTCCGTTTTAGAGAGGCGATCATGCAAATTACGCTCAAGGAAAGAATCGAATCCATACAGGTGGGGAGTATCTCAGCACTGGCTTTCCTGGTTCCCTATCTGCTATTTTTAATTGTTGATCGACTATTGTTAGGGGAATCGCTCACACTAATTGGCGCTTTTGTCAAGATATCCGGGGCGATAATTAGCGGATTTCTCTTCGGTGTCACCTATCGTTATGTCGTCCGTAACGACGATAATCCCCATCTCAAAGATGGTACAGTGGCAGCTTTTGCCCTAGTCCGCGGCCTAGTTCCCCTACAATTATCCACAGACTTGATCGCTGACGCTTGGCAATTAAGTCTCTTTCTGGGAGAGAGCTTTATCTGTTTTTTATCCTGTCGTCTGCTCTTGGAGTTGACTAAGCTGCGCCCATAACCGATCATCTTTTTGGCTATCGGGAGTCAGGAGTCGGTCGTCAGGAAATAGGGTGATAGGGTTTTGGGGTGATAGGGTGATGAGACAGCTTCCCCACTTCCCCACTTCCCCATTCCCCCACACCTTACTTCCCCACTTCCCCACTTCCCCACTTCCCCACACCCCACACCCCACACCCCACACCCTATGGCTATTTGTATTCCCGTTAATTTACCCGATCGCTCCTATAATATTCTGATCGAGAAGGGCAGTTTAGCTAATCTCGGTGCAGAAATGAGCCAGTTAAGCTTAGGTAAAAAGGTTTTATTGGTTTCTAATCCCGAAATTTTTGAGTATTACGGGCATATAGCCGTTAATTCTCTAGAAAAAGCGGGATTTGCCGTTTTTACTCATCTGATCCCCGCCGGCGAAAATTATAAAACCCTCGATTCGATCGCCCAAGTTTATGATAGCGCCCTCGCTCACCGGTTGGAACGTTCCTCGACTATGGTTGCCCTCGGTGGTGGTGTAATCGGGGATATGACGGGATTTGCGGCAGCCACATGGTTACGGGGCATTAATTTTGTCCAAGTTCCCACCACCCTGTTAGCGATGGTGGATGCTTCCATCGGGGGTAAAACTGGCGTTAATCATCCCCAGGGCAAAAATCTGATCGGGGCGTTTTATCAACCGAAATTAGTTCTGATCGATCCTAGCGTGCTTAAAAGCCTACCCGTGCGAGAATTTCGGGCTGGAATGGCAGAAGTGATTAAATATGGTGTAATTTGGGATGCTGAGTTATTTCAACAGTTAGAAGACTCGGACAATTTAGCCAGTTTTTCTCAGATCGATGGCGAGCTATTGCAAACAATTATTACAAAGTCTTGCCAAGCTAAAGCAGATGTGGTAAGCAAAGACGAAAAAGAAGCGGGTTTGCGGGCGATCTTAAACTATGGTCACACGATCGCCCACGGCATTGAAAGTTTAACGGGATATACTAGCGTTAACCACGGGGAAGCGGTGGCCCTGGGGATGGTGGCGGCAGGAGCGATCGCTGTTAAACTGGGAATGTGGACCGCCGGGGAAAATCAACGTCAAACCGATCTAATCGAAAAAGCCGCCTTAGAAACCCGTATTCCGCCTTTAAATGCCGATGAGATGGTCAATGCTCTCACTGCCGATAAAAAGGTTAAAGATGGCAAGGTTAGATTTATTTTACCAACGGCAATCGGCCAAGTCACCATTAGCGATCGAGTCACCCCCACCCTAGTGCGCGAGGTGTTATCCCCAACCGAATCCGGGCAGTAAAAGCTTTTTCAATTGTTGCATCGCTTGTTCCGTAACATCCCGGTATTTTAAATCTCCCACGAGAATACGTCCCATCAGTTGACCGGCGATCGGGCGTTTAACGGCGACATTGTAGGCGATTTGGGTAAATTGATAGAATAAACCGGCTAATTTAGCCGCTAAAGCCATATCTTCCCCCCATTCTTCCCGAATTATCCGACTATAGCCCGCTAAAGCCTGATTATCTCCGGCTAAAGCTCGATCGATCGCCTCGGCTGCCTTAACTCCCGTCAAAATTGCCGGACGGATACCCTCTCCGATGAGCGGATCGAGAATACCCGCCGCTTCCCCTGCAATTAAGGCATTTTGGGCGTGTAGCGGTTGATTTCCATTCCAAAGGGCTAAAGCATACTCACTATAGCGATAATCCTCTAAATTCCAGCCTTTTTGACGGGCATAATTTAACAGTTGTTTTTTTAGCTCCTCGGATTTGATGCTGCCCTTAAAACAAGCACCGCTAATTGTGTAACCATTAGACTTGGGAAAAGCCCAGATATAACCATTTTTTAGGGAACCAAAGTCAAAAAAAGCTTTTTTGGTGGGAATAGTCCCTTCTGCGTTAGTAATTTCCAGAGTAGCCCCGATCGCTTGGTTTTTTGCTGGTAATCCCAACCAGCGACTGGTATTGCCCCTAACACCATCGGCAGCAATCAGATATTTACCTGAAAATGTTCCTTGGGATGTGGTAACTTGCCAGTGATCTTGAACGAATTTGATCTGGGTAACTTCGCTGTTATCTTGGATAGTTGCCCCGACTGCGATCGCCTGTTGACCTAAAAAATCATCGAAACGATCCCTTTGTACCATCCACATCGGTTCTAGCATATTTAACTTAGTGGTGACGGCATCCCCCTGTTTCCAGGTAAACTGTACTTGGGTGACGGTATTCTCGATCACGGGGGTAAAATCAAAATCAAACCACTGCTTAATTGCCGGGGATACCCCCCCACCACAGGGTTTATAACGGGGTAATTTCGCTTTATCGAGGATCAGGATCGATCGTCCCTTTTTAGCTAGATGATAACCCGCCGTCGCTCCTGCTGGTCCCGCACCGATGATAATACAGTCAAACATTTGTACTAATTTAAGTCGTTGAACAAATTTATAGACAATTTACGCTATTTTGGGCAACTTGTCTTGAGTCTGGTTTCTTGTCCCTTCCTCAGGCGGTTGAGCTTGCCTCTCTAATTTCTAGCTGATTTATACCCCAATTTCCCAGAGAGTCTAATCTCTGGCTTTTTTGGCTAATTGATCAGTTATCTTCACCTGATCAATCGTATAATCAAAAAAACTATAACTGCTCGATTATATCATGAAAATTGTTTCTATTAAAATAAAAAACTATCGTATGTTTAAAAACATACACATAAGAGATATTCCCCCTTTTTGCGTGATTATTGGAGCTAACGGCACGGGAAAATCTACTCTATTTGATATTTTTGGGTTTCTGCGAGATGCCCTCAAAAATAACATTCGCCAAGCCTTACAAATTCGCGGCGGTTATAGAGAAATTATCACTAGAGGTCAAGAACAGGAAAATATTGAAATCGAGCTGCAATTTCGCATGAAAATCTTAGATACAGAACGTCTGGTTACTTATATACTTATAATTGGACAAAACAAAAATCGCCCTGTTATCAAACGCGAAATACTTCGCTATAAACGGGGTGAACACGGTAAACCTTTTCATTTTTTAGATTTTCAACTTGGTCAAGGATATGCTATCACCAACGAAGAAGATTTTAGTAAACCGGATAAAGAACTCGATCGAGAAGAACAACAGCTAGAATCTAACGATATACTAGCAATCAAAGGATTAGGACAATTTCAACGTTTTAAAGCCGCTACAGCCTTTCGTTCTCTGATTGAAAATTGGCACGTTTCTGACTTTCATATTAGCGAAGCTAGAGGAAGTAAAGAAATATCTTATGCTGAACACTTATCCCCTACTGGCGACAATATAGCTACAGTTGCTCAATATATTTATCAACAATATCCCACAATTTTTCAGCAAATTCTCGAAAAAATGAAACAAAGAGTTCCGGGTATTTCCTCTGTGGAAGCCAAAGAAACCGAAGACGGTCGCTTGATTTTACGTTTTCAAGATCAGGCCTTTAAAGACCCTTTTATTGATCGCTATGTTTCTGACGGGACTATGAAAATGTTCGCCTATTTAATATTACTATTCGATCCCAATCCTCATCCCCTACTCTGTGTCGAAGAACCAGAAAACCAACTTTATCCTACTTTATTAAAAGAACTAGCCGAAGAATTCGCCCACTATAGCGATCAGGGGGGTCAGGTATTTGTTTCTAGCCACTCTCCCGATTTTATCAACGCGGTTCCACTAGCTAGTATTTTCTGGCTAATTAAATCCCAAGGTATCACCCAAATCCATAGGGCTGCCGATAGCGAAATCCTCAAAAACTTAGTAGCGGAAGGCGATTTACCCGGCTATCTTTGGAATCAAGGCTGGTTTAAAGGAGTAGAACCCCAATGAACTATGATATCGTATTTTTGCTAGAATAGTCATCTATAAAAAATGTGTTAGAAGAACTTTTGCCTAAACTTATTCCCCCAGAAATAAGGTATAAATGTATTAGTCATCAAGGCAAACAAGACCTAGCCAAATCTATTCCTATAAAACTCAAAGCTTTCAAGAAATCTAGTCCCAATACCAAATTTATTATTGTCCATGATCAGGACTCCCACGATTGTCAAGAACTCAAAAAGAAACTAGGGCAAATTTGTCAAAATGCCAGTGATACTCAAGTCTTAATTCGGATTATTTGCCATGAATTAGAATCTTGGTTTCTGGGAGATTTAGCAGCGGTAGCCAAGGCCTATAAGTAGGTAGGCGTTAAAAATTATCAGATCCCCCCGCCTATCGGCACCCCCCTTATCAAGGGGGGCAGGGGGGATCGAACCTAAAATCCATTTTTAATTTAATTATAACCAGCTACTTAATTTAAATAGTCTCGGCCAAAAACAAAATAAAAGTAAATACAGAGAACCAGACCTGCTTAACTCGGCCAAACAAGAATTAAAAAAGCTAGTAAAAGAGTATTATGCAGGAACCCACTCTAAACAGATTGCCCCCCATCTTTCCCTAACTGAAAATAAATCCCGTAGTTTTCAAACTTTTATTCAAGGTATCAAAAATGTTGTGGAAATAATACAACACCCCAATCCGAACCCAAACTAAAATAGACCTCGACCTAATATAATTAAAAGCTTGTAAGCTCCTAACTAGGGTTGGCTGAAAAAATCTAAAAATCTTGTTGGATAATATCTTGAGGCTTTTTTAAAATCAAAAAGTGCCGGCCCTGGGAGTGAGCGGGGGGAAGATTTAGGCATTTTTGCGCCCAAAAATATTCCCCCCGGCAGAACCGAGGGGAAAGTGGAGAAAAACCGCTAATCTAGCAGTTTAAGGCTAAGTCTTGGGATTCTTTTTTCAAGAGATTAACGAGGGTTTCATCCCCATTCTCTTGAGCGATTTGTAAACGACGTTCCAGACGAAGACGAATATTGCTCAGATGGACGCTAGAAAGGGTTTCCTCTTGGACGACAATAGGGGGTTTGACAACCGGCAACGGACAAGTGTTCGGGGTGACTTGTCCAGCAAGATGAGGACGGGTGCTGTAGGCAACTCCACGATACTGACGATGCAGTTTCGGCTCTAATTGGAGCATATGGCGAGGATAATGGTGATTCCAGTCTTGACCTCGGTATTTACCCCCGATATCTCCGGTCTTCATCTCCAAGGGGAGAGAATCCCTTTCGTACTTAACTCCTCGATAGGCTAACATAATATCACTGACTCCCTGCAATGCTTTAAAGTGACTTTAATCCCCCTTGTCGTCCCTATTTAGGGACAGCAAGCTAGAAGATTTTATTTCTTATTCTGTATCTATTTTTACATTTTGTTAGGGAAATTGAAAAAACTTTATAAAAATTTAATATTTTCTAGCTGGCGATAGTATCCTTTTCTGGCTGAGTTTGGTTGCCCACCAAAGGAGCCTCTAGGGATTTGAGGATTAATTTTGGTTGCTCGTCCTCATCAATGAGACGAATTTGAATTTGCGGGCCGGAGGCGGCTAAACGAACCACCATACCATCAACGACAGTGGTTTTCTTGATCGGTTTGCCATTGAGAAACGTCCCATTTGCCCCTAAATTTTCCAATTCCCAATCATCGCGATCATTACGGTGGATTTCTAAGTGCCGCCTCGAAACCACAGCACTATAGAGAACTACATGATTATCCAGCGCCCTGCCGATGAGAATGGTTGATTGATCATTGTCAAATTGCCAATGTTGTAGAGGTGTGGCTTGACTGGGGTGTAAAAGAGTTAATGTGATCACGGTGACTGTTGGCGGCACGATAGAGGAGGTGGACAGGGTAAATCTTATCTGCTGTCAAGATTGATCCTTGCTATTAAGTCTTAAATCCTAGCAATGAATATCTCTAGTTAATTGACTGAGCCTTTTCTTTCCATTGTCTCATACTTTCCTCTTCCCTCGGAACCGACCTCCCCCAGAAAATCTAGCCCCTTCGCCCTAGTATTAATAAAACTGATGGGGGATGATTTCCACATTTTGACCAATTTTTAACCTCTTCAGGGATAAGATAGTGCTGGTGTCCCCTAAACATTCATCTATGAGCGGCTTTATTATCAAAATAATCTTGATATCGGCTTTAATTTCCCTGGGAATTAAATATCTTGCCCCTTTATTATCGATCGCTCCTGGTCCTCTTAACACTTTAATTCTGGTTTTTACTCCTTTTCTGCTCACGGTTTTTGCCCTCTGGAGACGGACAATAACTGATTAGGAATTTTTCTCCTTACTCATCATGACTTTTGGCAGCAGCCTCGGTTTAGTCCTGTTAGTCTTTTGTCTGCTGATTCTCTGGCAGATTCGACAGATTCTCTTATTACTATTGATGGCGATTCTTCTGGCGCAGATTTTAAATTTAGCTGTCACTTGGTGGCAGCGTCATCACCTCAAGCGTTCCCACGCCCTAATTATTACTCTTTTTGGCTTCTTTATTGGTATTATCGGTATTTTTGTGGTAATTATACCCGCTTTAGTCCAACAATTTCGCCAATTATTTAGTTTACTGCCCCAAGCTATAGAAAGACTCTGGGGACAAGTGCATCGTCTTGAGGATTATCTCGATCCTAGTTTGGCCAGTGTCTTTCCAGACTTTAAAACCCTGCTGGCTCAATTACAACCCCTGATTAACCAAATTGCTGGCCGGGGTTTGAGCATTTTTTACGGTACTTTCGGCATTATCCTCAGCTTACTGCTAATTGTTGCCCTGAGCTTGATGATTCTCGCCGATCCTGCCGCTTACCACCGTTGTTTTCTGCGTTTATTTCCCGCTTTCTACCGTCCTAGGGTACGATCGATCCTAGAACATTGCGATCGAGATTTAAAAGCTTGGCTAAAAGGGATTTTCTGTCATATGTTGATTATGACCTTGGGCAGTTGCCTAGGTCTATCCCTGATCGGCATTCCCCTCGCTTTTTCCCAATCTATTCTGGCAGGATTTCTCACCTTTATCCCCAACCTCGGACCAGTTTTAAGCACGATTTTACCCTTTTCTATCGCCCTTCTGGAATCTCCTTGGCAACCCTGGGCGGTTTTACTACTCTACAGCAGTATTTATCTGTTAATTCAATATTTCGACCGTCATTCACCGCTGCCCATTTTAACAGTGCAGTCGCTCAAGCTCTTACCCGCTTTTACCCTGTTGGCCCAGTTGTTTTTCGCCTCGATTTTTGGCTTTTTAGGGCTATTTCTAGCGGTTCCCCTGACGCTTATCGGTCGTATTTGGCTAAAGGAAGCTTTGATCAAGGATATTCTCGATCATTGGCGGATTAGGGATAAAAAATACTAAACTGGGGATCTAGGATTCGAACCTAGGAAATGGCGGGACCAAAACCCGCTGCCTTACCGCTTGGCTAATCCCCATTGGACAGACCTTTTTAATATTAGCATTTATCTCCCCGGTTTTGTCAAGAAGTTGATAAAAATTTTTTACTTCGGGATTGAGAGACGCTATAAACAAGGGAATAGAGGGATTAAGGAGAAAAATCTATGGATAATAGCGGACAAAACTGGTACATTGTCCAGGAAAATACGGGAATTTGTCAGATTATAGCCCTAGAAAACGGAAAAACCCCAGTCAATGGTCAATACTGGGGTCCTTTTGCCGAGCGGGGAGAAGCGATCGCCCGTCGGGTGGGTTTAATTCGAGCGGGCAAATGTCAACCTATTGTTTAGCGGTATTGGTGGGCGTTTTCTTGCCTTCAGTGATTTCTTTTTCCAAGATTTCAAAACCCTTCTTGAATTGAGGATCCTGGAAGGTTCCCACCTGATCCCGTTCCTGTTGAAGATTTTTGCGATCTTCCTCGCTCAGTTCCGACTCCACATCCGGATGAATACCATCTTTATTGATGTCCCGTCCGTCGGGGGTGAGATACTTGGCAATTGTCACCGCTAATCCCGAACCGTCACTGAGACTGCGTACCGATTGCACTAATCCCTTACCAAAGGTTTTCGTACCGACAATAACCGCCCGATCATGATCCTGTAAAGCTCCGGAGAGAATTTCACTGGCACTGGCGGAACCACCATCGACGAGGACAACTAGCGGTTTATTAGTCAAAGCTTGATTGTTAGCCCGTTGACGTTCCGTCACCCCCTTGCGATCGACCGTAGAGACAATTAAACCATCGGGTATCCACATCCGAGCGATTTCGATGCTGGCGTAAAGTAAACCGCCGGGGTTAGAACGCAGATCGAGAATATAACCCTTCACCTCTTCAGATTCCAATTCGCGAATCGCTTGACTCATATCGCCACTAGCTTGGGCGCTAAATTGATTGAGACGGATATAACCAATTTTACCGATCGGGGTGTTTTCCGTGCGGGCCCGCACTGGGTGAATTTCAATTTTAGCCCGGGTAAGAGTCAATTCTTTCTTCTCCTCACCCCGTTGAATCGTGATCTTAACGCTTGTCCCCACTTTGCCGCGGATCATGCTCACCGCTTGCTCCAGTTCCATGCCTGCGGTAGATTTACCATCGATAGCGATAATCACATCTTTAGGCAGCACACCAGCTTTAGAAGCGGGAGTATCTTCAATGGGTGAAACCACGACTAACTGCTTAGTTTTCTCATCTTTGGTCAGTTGAATCCCTACCCCTGTCAATTCTCCCGATGTATCGATCTTCATATTGTTAAACTCTTTGGGATCCATAAAACGGGTATAGGGATCATTGAGAGTTTTCAACATCTCGCGGATAGCGGTGTATGCTTCCTCTTGATTTTTGTAGGAACGATTTAAATACTGATTGCGGACGGCGTTCCAGTCCGATTGATTAAAAGTGCCATCTAAATAAGTGCGGTTGATGATTTGCCAAACCTCATCAACGGTTTCCTTGGGACTTTCCTGAAAAAAAGCTTGACTTTGGGAGAGACGGAATCCCGCCCCCGTGACGGCGACGGTAGACAGGACCACTGCTGTAGCACCGAGAACAAGTCCGCGTTTGTTGATAACCATAGGTAATTTTCGGATAAATTAGGCTGTTCTTGCCGGAACGCTCTTTCTGGCTGACCGTCGAAATATCTTGGCAAAAAGTAGCGTTTAGGTTTATTGGAGACAGACAAAAGAACGCCTGTAGACTACTACTGTTATAACATTTATTATCTCTTTCTTTGTCAAACTGATTACTTGGGTAGCGATCGAGTTGCCAGCAGCCCACCTCGCGACCTAAGATAACAGCAAAACTGTCCCGGATTTCCCCTATGAGCGATCAAATCTTTTCTTCCCTCTCCCTGGAACAAAAACGACAAAACCTGCGCCACCAAAGGCGATCAAAGGTGTGGCAAGCTCTAGGTCGCTTTCTGGTGGTTAGTGGTTTAGCGACGGGATTAGCTTGGGGGATGACTTCGCCCTATTGGACAATTACCAAGGACGGACAGGTGGAAATCGCAGGTACGGAATTAATCTCGTCCGAGTCGATTCGCGCTTGGCTGAAATTAAGCTATCCTCTATCTATCTGGGAATTACCCACCCATCAATTGCGAGAAAAATTAGCGGCTATTCCCGCTATTGCCGACGTTAAGATCGAGCGGCAATTATTACCCCCGAAAGTGATTGTTTCCATTCAAGAAAGAAAACCTGTTGCCCGTTGGCGTTCCCATCAACAGCAAGGCTTTTTAGATGCCACCGGAACGATAATTCCTCAAAACTATTATGGTCGAACTCTACCCAAAACCCAATTACCTAGCCTAGAAGTGCTTGGTTACGACCGACAATATCAACAACAGTGGCAAAAAATTTATCCCTTAATTGATAACTTATCGATTAAAGTTACCGCCATCGATTGGCGTAACCCTAGTAACCTTGTACTAAAAACCGAACTAGGACAGGTCTATTTAGGTTTTTATAGAGATAGATTGCCCGAAAAATTAACCGCTCTTGTACAATCACGGCCATTGTCATCCAAGATACCTCTAGCGCGAATTCTCTACATTGACCTGAGCAATCCCGATGCTCCCACTGTACAATTAAAACCGCAGCCAGCCCCTATGGTTGCCAAAGTAGCGGCAACCAGTCGGGATTAACTGGAATTTATCAGCAAAAAAACGCAATTATTCCCTTTAGGTATTGGCAAAAACCCCAAATTATGATTTTATGAACAAGAAACTGATAATGTAGATACTGGAACCGACATAATATTAGTGATAGTGTTAACATTGCATCTTTAGATTCATCAAACCAATAACAGAATCTTGTACTAAGAGTGTTCCAATTCCAATGACATCGATTAATGAAATCGTTCCCACCTATCCCAATCTGAACAGTAACGATTATGCCAGTTCAGCTATGAGCGAAGATAATCATTACTCTCAGAATAATGCTGGAGTATTATTTACTCGTCCCCATGAATCACAGATGACACCCCGAGAAGAAAGTCGTAGTAATCGCATCGTGCCGAGCAATGTCGCCAAGATCAAGGTGATCGGGGTCGGCGGTGGGGGCTGTAACGCCGTTAACCGCATGATCGCCAGCGGCGTGACCGGAATCGAATTTTGGGCAATTAACACCGATGCCCAGGCCCTGGCCCACTCCTCCGCCCCCCAGAGGTTACAAATCGGGACAAAATTAACCCGCGGCCTAGGGGCGGGCGGCAATCCGGCGATCGGACAGAAAGCGGCGGAAGAGTCCAGGGATGAAATCGCCCAAGCATTGGAAGGAACCGATCTAGTCTTTATTACCGCCGGCATGGGCGGCGGCACGGGAACAGGGGCTGCTCCAATTGTGGCCGAAATTGCCAAAGAAATCGGCTGTTTGACCGTGGGAGTTGTGACTCGTCCCTTTACCTTCGAGGGTCGTCGTCGCACTAATCAGGCCGATGAAGGGGTGGGCGGTTTACAAAGTCGGGTCGATACCCTGATTATTATCCCCAATAACCAGTTATTACAGGTAATACCCGCCGAAACTCCCCTACAGGAGGCTTTTCGCGTCGCCGATGATGTGCTGCGGCAAGGGGTACAGGGTATCTCGGATATTATCACTATCCCCGGTCTGGTGAATGTGGATTTCGCCGATGTGCGGGCAGTGATGGCCGATGCGGGTTCAGCCCTAATGGGCATCGGCATCGGTTCTGGAAAATCTCGGGCTAAGGAAGGAGCGATCGCGGCTATATCCTCACCGTTACTGGAATCCTCGATCGAAGGGGCGAAAGGTGTGGTCTTTAACATCACTGGTGGTCAAGATCTAACCCTACACGAAGTCAATGCCGCCGCTGAAATTATCTATGAGGTGGTTGATCCCAACGCTAATATCATCTTTGGGGCAGTAATTGACGAGAAAATGCAGGGAGAAGTCAGAATTACCGTCATTGCCACCGGTTTTTCTGGCGATTCCCCCTCTCGTCCCACCAGTAACAAGGTGGTGATCAATACCCCCGCACCCAGTCCGGCCCCGACTCCCGAACCAGCAAAACCCGCAGGATTAGATATCCCCGAATTCTTGCAACGTCGTCGTCCTTTTGATCGCTAACCTCCTATGACTGCCATTGCCCTCACCATCGCCGGTTCCGATAGTGGTGGCGGCGCGGGAATTCAAGCTGATTTGAAAACCTTCGCCTTCCACCGAGTTCACGGCACCAGCGCCCTTACCTGCATTACCGCCCAAAATACCCTAGGGGTCGAGCGCGTCGAGTCCCTAAGTCCAGAAATGGTAACGGCCCAAATCGATGCCGTGGTCAGGGATTTCGGTGTGTCAGCGGTCAAGACGGGAATGCTGTTCAGCAGCGAGATTATCGAAGCAGTGGCCGAGGCGATCGAGCGCTGGCGTTTAATCAGTTTAGTGGTGGATCCGGTTATGGTTTCGCGGGTAGGAGCCAAATTAATTGATGATCGGGCTATAGATAGTCTTTTTAATAGTTTAATTCCCCTAGCTTCGATTGTTACCCCTAATCGTTACGAAGCACAGCTTTTAAGTGGCATTGAGATCAATGATTTTGAGACGATGAAAGCGGCCGCCGAAATTATTTTCCAGAAGTCGGCCACACCGGTATTAGTGAAGGGGGGAGGCATGAAAGGTCGGCTGCGTGGGGTTGATATCTGCTTTGATGGACAGGAATGGGAAACTTTTCAGACCAGAAGCGTCGAAACCAATAACACTCACGGGACTGGTTGTACTCTATCGGCAGCGATCGCCGCTAACCTCGCTTTGGGGGATGACCTGAAAATAGCGGTGAAAAAAGCCAAGGATTACGTTACTAACGCCCTTGAGCATTCCCTCGCCATCGGTAGCGGAACCGGTCCTGTGGGGCATTTTTACCGCTTAAAAGCCCTAAATTAGTCGATTCATGACCACTACGCCCCGTATTTACCCCCAAGTACCCCAGGGTTTCACCGGTCGCCCCTCGGTTCCCCTCTCGGTCTATCGGGAATTAGTCAAAGAATTGCAGGCCACCCAGGCACGGGTGGAATTTCTAGAAGCACAAAACCAGCAACTTGTCAAGAGTAATCGGCAATTACGTCAGGATGGCAGGTGGTGACTTTAATCGATAATCGCAGAGTCCTGTAGGGGCGAAGCATTCGGGTATAACCCATCGCTGAAACCGGAGATTTCCTGTCCGAATGCTTCGCCCTTACTTTTTTAGCAAGTCCTAACCAATTCAGGTAAAGGTTCAAGACCTACCCATCTACCTTGTTTCCAGATTTCCTCATCCTCTACCGGTAACGCATCGGGATCGGAACGGGCAGCTTGATCTATTTTCTCTTCGGTCATCTTGTTGAGACGTTCCCTCTCTTTTAGTTTTTCCGTGCCGGACTCGATGACGATTTTCTCTTGGCTACCGTCCTTTAAGAAAACTGTAATACGCTTTTCGTTTACGCTCATTTGCCCTCCTAGCACTAATTAATCGACACGATTTGCCTCTTAAGGTATATACAAGGCAATAGACCTGTTTTTCAAGTTCCCCAAACGCTATCGTCCGTTTTTCGCCATAAACCCCTACGATTATCTGGGATTTCGTAAAGAAAAGTATCGAAAAGATCGAGAATTTCCTCAAAGTCCACATTATGTTTTTCTATGTTAGAACACCGCTTGCTCTCATCCCATTCAAACGAGTCAAACTTCATAGTTTATCAGTTAAGCCTATAGAAAACCTTTTAGTCTTGAGATAATATTAGGTAGAGATCTGATGGTCTCCGAACCCAATTGGTAGGGCGATAATCAGGCCAGACCGTGGAAACCGTGTGTTTAAGTCAGAGGATAGGGGAGAATGGCAGCGATAGAGAAGGGGGCTAGGGGTGAATAATGGAATTCGATGTATTTCTCTGTCACAATGGTCAGGACAAACCTGAAGTTAAAAAGATTGCCGAAACCCTCAAACAACAAGGTCTAACCCCTTGGCTAGATGAGTGGGAACTACAACCCGGACTGCCTTGGCAGCGAGAACTTGAGAAGCAGATTCAAAACATCAAGTCAGCCGCCGTTTTTGTGGGGGGAAGTGGCATCGGCCCCTGGCAACAGATGGAGATCGAAGCCTATTTACGCCGCTTTGTCAGGAACCAGTGTCCAGTCATACCTGTTCTGCTATCCAATGCGCCCGATCAACCAGAGCTGCCACTTTTTCTGGAGGGAATGACTTGGGTGGATTTTCGGCGTTTGTCTCCCAAACCTATGGAGCGATTAATTTGGGGAATCACAGGAATTAAACCTCGTTCCCCTCTTGAATTAACTTCCGAAAATCCAAAAACCCCCAATAAAGAGGAGCAGATTAAGCAGATACTTCCAGTTCAGTCCCAAACTTTTACCTTTGAAACCTTTACTGTCAACCCCAATGGTAAAGTCAGCCCACCCGAAAGCAAAACCGCCCGCTACTACAGCGAAGATTTGGGCAACGGCATCACCTTAGAAATGGTCGCCATACCGGGGGGAACATTCACGATGGGAACTGAAGACGAGGAAATCGAAAGACTGGTGAAAAAATTTAACTGGCAAGGATTTAGAGCGGAAAGACCTCAACATCGAGTAACCGTTTCTTCTTTCTACATGGGACGTTATCCCATCACCCAGGCCCAGTGGAAAGCGATCGCCGCAACCGCTAAAATAGATATCGACCTGGAGACAAACCCCTCTCGCTTCAAAGGGGATGAGCTACCCGTAGAAAGAGTCAACTGGTATCAAGCAACGGAATTCTGTAAACGACTATCAAGGGAAACAAAACAGGAATACCGACTACCGAGTGAGGCAGAATGGGAATATGCTTGTCGTGCTGGAACCACCACCCCGTTTTACTTTGGGGAAACCATTACCGGGAAATTTGCCAACTACAATGCCAGCAAAACCTACGCCGGGGAAGCGAAGGGAGAATATCGAGAAGAAACGACTCCCGTGGGACAGTTTCCCCCAAACGCCTTCGGACTGTACGATATGCACGGCAATGTCTGGGAATGGTGTGCCGATACTTGGCACGATAATTATGATGGTGCGCCGACGGATCGCAGTGTCTGGATAAAAAATGGGGATGATAATCGTTCTCCTCTGCGGGGCGGTTCTTGGTGCTACTATCCTTATGGCTGCCGTTCCGCTTACCGCCTCATCAGCTTCCGCCGCGACAGCTACTACCTCAGCGTCGGTTTTCGGGTGGTGTGCGGTGCTGGGAGGACTCTGTAACCCTTTTTCTCTTTTTTTCCCTTTTTACCCTCATTTCCTATTTTTTCTTTTTTCTTTTCTTTCCCGCCCTTAGGCGGGTCGATTTTGTAGGGGCGAACTGCGTTCGCCCGCCGGCAATAATTATCCCACCGGCAATAATTATCCCGCCGGCAATAATTATCCCGCCGGCAATAATTGGGTTAATCAGGGGATTTGGGCGCACGCGGTGCGCCCCTACGGGTTTGGGGGTGGTTTTTGGAGGTTTTTGGTTTTTTTGGGGGATTTGGGGGATTTGGGCGCACGCGGTGCGCCCCTACGGATTTGGGGGTGGTTTTTGGAGGTTTTTGGTTTTTTTGGGAAGGGGGGTGCCGATCCCCCCTGCGCCCCTTAGGGGGGTGTCTGATAATTTTTAACGCCTACCTACTTACCTCGTCTATATTTCACATTTATTCAGCAAACCCTACTTATCAGTTCCCATCTGTTGCCCCTAAGCTTTCTGTTCCTGTTTAGATTTATGTAGGGGATCCATATAAATCTCTAAGCGCTTAAATACCACGGAGGAAAGGGTAGTTAAAACCAAATAAACTAAAGCAACAGCGATATAAATCTCGAAAGCTTTATAGGTAGTGGCTACCATTAACTGACCTTGCCGGAATAACTCTTCAAAACCGATTACTGCCGCTAAACTGGTATCTTTAATTAGGGTGATAAATTCATTCCCCAAGGGTGGCAACATCCGGCGAAAAGCTTGGGGAAAAATCACCTCGTGCATGGTTTGCACTGGGGACATTCCTAGACTAGAACAAGCTTCCCATTGACCATTATCGATCGATTGAATACCGCCGCGCATAATTTCAGCTAAATAGGCCGCTACATTTAAACTTAGGGCAAATAGGGCCGCCGGTAAACGATCTAAGTCGATATTTAAGCCAATTTCTCGGAACAACCCGGGCAAACCAAAATAGATCAAGAATAATTGCACCAGCATCGGTGTTCCCCGAAAGAAATCCACATAGATGCGGCAAATTGTTTTTAACCATTTGTAGGGAGAAATCAGGGCAATGGCCACTAAAGTTCCACCGATTAAACCGAAAAGAAAAGACAGAACCGTTAACAGAATTGTCCAGGGAACCCCTTTAAAAATCAGGTTATAGAATAATTCTCCCCAGTTAAAACTTGATTCCTGTAAATTATTTAAAGCTGGGGCAACTAAGGGTAATTCTGGCGGTTTTTCTCCAAACCATTGCCGAAAAATAGCATCGTACCGACCACTTTCTATGACTCGACCGAGAGCATCATTAATTAACTGGAGATAGGGGGAATTTTTGGGTAAAGCAATCCCGTAGAATTCCTCTGTTAATAATTCTCCGACTACTTTTACTCTCCTTAAACCTGCTTGTTTAATTGCATACAAAGTCACGGGTTTATCGTTAACTACCGCCTCAACTCGACCATTAATTAATTCCTGCAAAGCTAAAGCGGCCGAGTCAAATTGACTAACCACTGCTCCAGGTATTTTTGTCGCTTCTAAGGCTCCCGTTGTGCCAATTTGGACGGCAATTCTTTTGCCTTTTAAGTCTTCAAAATTTTTAATCGTCTTATTATCTTCCCGAACAGCGATCGCTAAACCAGCCCTAAAATAAGGTCGAGAAAAAGAAATCGCTTGGGCCCGTTCGGCGGTGATAGTCATGCCACTAATAGCGGCTTCCACTGTTCTCGCTTGTAGAGCCGGAATAATGCCATCAAAGGGTAAATTTCTAAAGTCAATGTTGAGATCGGCTTCCTTGCCAATCGCTCGCATTAAATCGATATCAAACCCGGTTAATTGTCCCCCTTGTTGAAATTCAAAGGGTGGAAAAGTTGCTTCTGTGGCGACTCGAAAAGGATTAGGAGGAGTCTGGGAAAAAGCGGGAATAACACTTAATCCAAGCGCCAAGACTAATCCTAACAAGGCAAAGATAACTCTCTGTACCGCCCGCCCTCGCCAAAATTTAATCATTTTTTAATTTTTTCTCCTTGATTTTTTTACTCAATTAAGTTACGGATTTCGCCCTACTTGCCACCTAAGACAGATGTAGAGAGACTATTTGAGTATTATGATTATTCCTCTTGATAAAATGTCGTCAAGGATACAATCTGGCAGAAACTAATCTGGATACTTTTATACAGAATGTAAAATTTTTTACGAGAGGACATCATGACCACTACCACCCCTGTGATTGTTAGTGAAGGTTTACGCAAAAGTTACGGCTCTTTAGAGGTACTTAAAGGAGTTACAGGCACTCTTTATCAAGGGGACGTGGTATCGGTAATCGGTCCCTCTGGCTGCGGCAAAAGTACCTTTTTACGCTGTCTCAATCGTTTGGAAACAATTAACGGCGGCCGCTTGGAGGTGATGGGGATTGACATCTCTTCCCCGAAGTTAAATCAATCAGTCCTCCGCAAGTTACGCAGCCGGGTAAGTATGGTGTTTCAACACTTTAATCTTTTTCCCCATCTCACCGTTTTGCAAAACTTGATGTTAGCGCCCAAGCAAGTGTTACACCACTCGGAAAATGAGGCTAAGGATACGGCAATTCATTATCTGGAAAAGGTGGGATTAGCACCAAAAGCCGATGTTTATCCCGACCAATTATCGGGAGGACAAAAACAACGGGTGGCGATCGCTCGCAGTCTCTGCATGAAACCAGAGGTGATTTTATTTGATGAACCCACTTCGGCCCTGGATCCGGAATTAGTCGGGGAAGTGTTAAACGTTATGCGTCAATTGGCCAATGACGGTATGACTATGGTAGTCGTCACCCACGAAATGCAGTTCGCTAAGGAAGTCTCTAACAAGGTTTTGTTCTTTAATCAAGGTGTGATCGAAGAAGCAGGCGATCCCGACACCTTTTTTAATAATCCCCACAGCGAGCGCCTACAAGCTTTTTTAAGTCGCATCAATAGTAATTAGGGTTGGCTGAATTCAGGAGGCAAAAGGCAAAAGGCAAAAGGCAAAAGGCAAAAGGCAAAAGGCAAAAGGCAAAAGGCAAAAGGCAAAAGGCAAAAGGCAAAAGGCAAAAGGCAAAAGGCAAAAGGCAAAAGGCAGCTTTATTCTCCCCACACCCTACACCCTACACCCCACACCCCACAC
>NZ_JADBUN010000111.1:0-15392 GCF_020245625.1 Microcystis sp. M049S2
CTGATAACTGATAACTGATAACTGATAACTGATAACTGATAACTGATAACTGATAACTGATAACTGATAACTGATAACTGATAACTGATAACTGATAACTGATAACTGATAACTGATTATGTATTGGTATAATGGCGAATTAATCGAGGATGAGCGAATAAGTCTGGGTATTGATGATATTGGACTGCTTTATGGAGCCACACTCTTTACTACCCTGCGTATCTATCAACACAGCTTAGATCATCCCCTGACCCATTGGCAAGAACATATCAAACGTCTGCACTCTAGTTTACAAGTTTTCTACTGGTCCGATCCCGATTGGCAGCGAATTCGCCAAGGAGCCGAAGAATTATCCCTATTCTATCCTGTCCTGAGAATCACAATTTTTCCCGATGGACGGGAGTGGATTAAAGGCAGATTTTTACCCGAAGATTTAAACCTTAGACAAGAGCAGGGAATTATTGGGTGGGTAATAGATAATCCCGCTTGGCAACGGGTTTTAGGAGAGCATAAAACTGGTAATTATTTAACTCCTTGGTTAGCGTCACAAACTGCTCAAAAAAAAGGAGCAAAAGAGGCGATATTAGTCGATCAATTGGGGAATTGGTTAGAAACTAGCACCGGCAATTTATGGGGATGGAAAGATAATTGCTGGTACAGTCCCCTGCTGACTGCTGATATTTTACCCGGAATCGGGCGCTCGGCTTTGATCGGCTGGTTAAAAAAACAAAATATTTCCCTAGAAGAAAATCTTTGGACTCCTCAATTTGTCAGGACTTTACAAGGGATTGCTTATAGTAATTCCGTGGTGGAAATTATCCCTTTTAATTCTATTCTTGGCTGGAATCTAGAGATAAATACAGCTATTTATAGAGAAATTTTACCAGATTTACAGCAATATTTTTCCAGTCAATTTGATAATAAATAAGGGTGTGTTACTAGAAGCTAACACACCTAAAAGCTGGAGATAATGCCGCTCAAGCTTTAAAATTCTCGCTCGGAATTAGCCTCACTATCGCGTTTAGAACCGAGTAAATCTAATTGATCGACGAGAATCACCGGTTTAGAGCGAGCTAATCCCGTGTTTTTATCATTCCAAGTATCCATTTTTAAAGACCCTTTAATCCCGATTAAACCGCCTTTTTTTACATAATTAGCGGCCACTTCCGCCGTTTTACCCCAAATTTCCAGATCGAACCAATCTGGCTGATCGCTATTTTTAGAGCGACGATTAACCGCTAAAGTGAAAGTACATAAAACCTTACCCGACTCGAAATACTTGGTTTCCGGGTCTTTCCCCGCTCGTCCCACCAAATGAACCACATTTACACTCATGGTCTTAAATCCTCAATTTAGTACAATAGTATGTTCATTTTAGCCCGAAACCTTAGCCTTGACCGGTGACTAGGGAGAAAATTCGGGCAAAGACCTGGGTAAATCCGGAGAGAAAGAAGCGATAATTAACTAGACTTGAGAAACAAAACGTAATAAAATCCAAGTCGATTCGATCGAAAGTCTAGCTATAGCAACGTTGTTATCAGAACAGGAGTGAAAACAAGTGGTGGGTTTTTTTAGACGTCTAGGCTTATCAAGGGACATAGGTATAGACTTGGGTACAGCAAATACCCTCGTTTATGTATCGGGGAAAGGCATCGTTTTAGAGGAACCATCGGTAGTGGCGATCGATCAAGATCGTAACCCAGTCGCTGTCGGGGAGGAGGCCAAAAAAATGCTCGGTCGCACTCCGGGCCATGTCACCGCTCTGCGACCCCTGCGCGATGGGGTAATCGCCGATTTTTACAGTTGCGAGATCATGTTAGCGGAATTCATCAAACGAGCGCTCGATGGCACGATTGGCAATCCCCGCATGGTAATCGGTGTTCCTAGTGGGATTACCGGAGTAGAAAGACGTGCGGTGGTGGATGCGGCCAAAAATGCCGGCTCCCGAGAAGTGGGGTTAATTGATGAACCCGTTGCGGCGGCCTTGGGTGCCGGTTTACCCGTCTCGGAAGCGACGGGAAATATGATCATCGATATCGGTGGTGGCACGACGGAAGTGGCGATTCTCAGTCTTGATGGGACCGTGATCAGCGAATCGGTGCGCGTCGCTGGGGATGAACTGACGGACTCAATTATCGCCTATCTTAAAAAAGTCCATAACCTGATTATCGGGGAACGTACAGCCGAAGATATTAAAATTCGCCTTGGTTCAGCTTATCCCTCCCCCGAAGATGAATTTCCTCCTCTGGAAGTGCGGGGATTGCATCTCATGTCCGGTTTACCCCGCACCGTGACGATCAAAGCGGAAGAAGTGCGGGAAAGTATGGATGAACCACTTTCCGTGATCGTTGATGCGATCAAACGTACCCTAGAAAAAACTCCCCCCGAATTGGCTGCTGATATTATCGATCGCGGGATCATGTTAGCGGGAGGAGGTGCTTTATTACGGGGACTTGATCGTCTAGTCAGTCACGAAACCGGTATCGTTACCCATGTCGCTGAAGATCCCCTGCGCTGTGTGGTCAAAGGCACGGGAGAAGTGTTAAAAAATCAGAAACTCTTTGAGCGGATCGTTAATGAAACAACTCGCAATGTCTAAAGGTCACTAGGCTAGGTTAGCGGCAAAATTCACGGATTCTCACTCTACACAGTCAAGAGGTTTAAAATCGCTCATGTATTCAGCACGACGAAAATGGACACAGCAGAGATGGCGACTTTTGCTGCTCGCTGCCGCTTTGGGGGGAGCTTGGTACATTCGCACCTATCAAAGTGGGGCGATTTTAGAATTGTATGGTTTATTAACCCGCCCTTTTCAGGGAGAGGAAACTAATCTGCAAGAGCAACTTCTAGCCGATCAACGGGTGCGAGAATTACAAAATCGTTTAAGTGAAGTCGAATATCAAAATCAACAATTAAAAAAACAGCTTGGTTATTATCAAACCCAGAAAAAACCCCTGATTTCTGCTCCAATTATTGGCCGCAGCGCCGATGATTGGTGGCAACAGGTAATTATCGGTCGGGGTAGCGCCGATGGTGTGCCAGTGGGTGCTTCGGTGACGGGAATTGGTGGTTTAGTGGGACGGATTAGGGAAGTTACTCCCCACACCAGCAAAGTTTTATTGGTCAGTAATTCCCAAAGTCGCATCGGAGCAACGGTGAATCGTAGTCGGGCCATGGGTTTAATTCAAGGTCAGAATTCCCAAGTGGCCACCCTGCGCTTTTTTGAAAAAGCTCCCGATGTCAAACCGGGAGATGTGGTGACAACTTCGGCTTTTAGTAGTCTTTTTTCGCCGGGGTTGCCCATCGGTCGCATAATTTCCCTTAATTTACAGGAAAATCCCGCCCCCACCGCCAAAATTGAATTTACCGCCACCGTGGACAATCTCGAATGGGTGTTCGTTCACCCGCAACCCCAGCAGTGAGAGGGGGAATTATGCTGAAATTAAGCCGTTTATCAGCCCGTTCTCGTTTTATACTGAATATTTTAGTCACTATCGCTTCGCTGCTTCTCTGTGCTTTTCTTTCCTTAATGCGGCTACCCGGGATGGAGATTTTAGGCATCGCTCCCAATTGGTTACTGATTTGGTTGGTTAGTTGGAGTCTCAATCGCTCTTGTCTCGATAGTGTGGTGGTCGGATTAGCGATCGGCGCTATTCAAGATAGTTTAACCTCTAATTATCCTTCCCATATCATGGTTTTTGGTCTGATCGGTTTGCTTACTTCCCGTTTACATCGACAACGTTATCTCAAAGAAGAATTGATCGCCGTGGTCTTAATTGTCTTTGTTATGACTTTAATCACTGATGGTGCGATCGCTTTTCAATACTATCTACAAGGAGGCAAAAATCTCGCTGATCTTTGGCTCGATTATCAACGCATTGGCCTCACTTCTGCTCTGCTTAGTAGTCTCTGGACTCCCCTCCTCTATTATCCTCTCCAGCAATGGTGGCGACAATTTAGCGATCTTTAAAGAGTCAGGAGTCGGTCGTCGGGAAATTATTTTTATTTATTCTCCCCACACCCCACACCCCACACCCCACACCCCACACCCCACTTCCCCACCACCCCACACCCCACACCCCACACCCCACACCCCACACCCCACTTCCCCATCACCCCACACCCCACACCCCACACCCCACACCCCACACCCCACACCCCACACCCCACTTCCCCACTTCCCTCACCCGCTCAACTAACATGAAATACAAACAAAAACTTAGTCAATTTTTTCATAATCTCGCTAATAAATTAGAGAATTCCGAGCAACCCCCTAAAGTCGATCCTATCGACTCCAAATCTGCGCCAGTTGCTGGGGAAAAGCCAGTAGAAGCCGCTTCCGAAGAGAAAAAGGTTAATTTAGTCTCCCAAGCCAGTAGCAAGGCTCTAGAGACATTAAAACCCATAAAAAACAAATTTACTACCCTGATTGATAATTCTCCCTTACCGCAATGGCGACAACATCCCCGCTTTGGCTTGTACTTGGGATTGGGATTAGGGGTGACAGGGGGACTTTTGGGGGTAGGTTGGGGCATTTATCGCCTTGAAAGCTCTTTACCGCAAAATATCGCCGATATACAAACCTATGCTCGTCCAGGCACCCTAACCATTCAAGCCGCTAATGGGGAAATCCTCAAGCAAAATGGCCCTAGTACCTACGAAACCGTGAAAATTGCCCAAGTTCCCCCACTGGTACAGGAGGCCTTTATCGCTAGTGAAGACCGCCGTTTTCGCCAACACGGGGGAGTTGATGGCCAGGGTATTGCTCGCGCTCTCTTTTCTAACCTGAGAGCCGGGGGAGTGGTGGAAGGAGGCAGCACCATCACCCAACAATTGGCCCGAATTGTCTTTTTATCCCAAGAAAGGAGTTTTGATCGCAAATTACGCGAAATGCGTATCGCTCAGAAAATAGAAGATAAATATACAAAAGACCAGATTTTAGAGCGTTATTTCCACCTAGTTTATCTCGGTTCCGGGGCCTACGGTCTTGCCGATGCCGCTTGGTTATATTTCAGTAAACCCGTCGATAAATTAACTCTAGCCGAAGCTGCCACCCTTGCCGGCATTGTTCCCGCTCCTAGTCTCTATTCTCCCCTCGAAAACCCTAAATCTGCCCTAGAACGGCGTAATATCGTCCTCAAAACTATGGCCGAGGTGGGATTTATTACTAATGCTCAAGCAGAACAAGCGCTCGCATCTCCCCTAGGCCTTAAAACCAGTCCCCTAAAACGTCTGCAACGGCAAGCGGCCTATTTTACCGATTATGTGGAAAAGGAACTGCCGCAACTGGTTCCCGCTAAAACCCTAGAAGCGGGGGGAGTGGTGGTTAAAACCACCCTCAATCCTCGTTGGCAAAGGGAAGGGGAGGAAGTGGTAGAAAGAGCGGTTTCTCGTTATGGCCAGTGGCAGAACTTCCAACAGGCAGCTTTAGTGGCAATTGACCCCAAAAATGGACAAATTAAGGCCATGGTCGGGGGAATTGACCACGATAAGAATCAATTCAATCGGGTGACACAGGCAAAACGTCAGCCGGGATCTACTTTTAAACCTTTTGTCTATGCGGCGGCGATTGCGGCGGGGAAATCCCCCTATTCTAATTATAAAGATGCCCAGTATGTGGTGGATGGTTATAAACCGGAAAACTACGGTGATAGGTATAGCGGCCGCGAGGTGTCCATGCGCGATGCTTTGACTTCTTCCCTGAATGTGGTGGCAGTTCAGGTGTTAGTGGCTGTGGGTTGGAATCCGGTGATTAAATTAGCTCAGGATATGGGTATCCAGTCGAAACTTTTACCCACTTATTCTTTGGCTTTGGGTGCTTCGGAAGTCAATCTTTTAGAATTGACCAGCGCCTACGGAACCTTTGCTAATAATGGTGTGCATCAACCAGTTTACGGTATTAATCAGGTACTTGATCGCCATGGTAAAGTAATTTATCAAGCCAATTTTAAACCGAAAACTGCTCTGAATAAAAACACGGCAGCGACGATGACTTGGATGCTGCAGGATGTGGTTAATTCGGGAACGGGAACCCCCGCACAAATTGGTCGTCCGGTGGCAGGAAAAACTGGCACTTCTGATAAAGCTCGCGACCTTTGGTTTGTCGGTTATATTCCCCAATTAGTCACGGGAATTTGGCTCGGTAATGACAATAATAAACCCACCAATGGAGCTAGTACCATGTCCGCTTGGATGTGGCGACAATTTATGTTAGAAGCAATTAAGGATATTCCCTATCAAGGTTTCCCAGAACCGAATTTAGGCAAACGTCCAGTGACATTAAAAGCGGAACCAATTAAACCCCGACGTACCTACTTTACCCAAACTATTAATAATCGTTTAGCCAGCAGCGATGAGGGTTCCCCCACCGAAGGACCCATCCGCAGACGGCGACGGGTTCGGGTAAATCGCGAGCAAACTATCGTCCGTTCTAATACTAGCGAACCCAGCCAACGCCGTTCTAGTCGTCGGCGTACTACCGTTGCTCCTACCAGCGCCGCTGCTCCTAGTCCTCAAAATACGGCCCCCGCAGCAGCCGAACCGATTACCGTTCCCGTCAATGTGGCGGCTCCCGACACTCGTTCGGTTCCCCTACCGGTAACTCCTCCCCCCGATGTGGCTCCTCCCGCACCCCCGGCAGAAAGACGCTGAATCGGCACGACAACCCTCGCAAATCCTGCGAGGGTTACAGTTCCAAAACTGCTCGGTAAAATCTTGCAAAACCATCGGATTTTTGGCGGCGAAACCGGGTAAATTGGCCGAAAGCTTGCCGCTATAATAACTTAAAAGCTTGTGTAATGCCGATGACCAGTCTTATTTCCCCCACTACCATCTCTTCAACTCGTTTAAGTCTCAGCTATCAAGTGGCTATGTCGGAACCGACTTCACACCTCTTTGAAGTCACTCTACAGATTACCGGTTGGCAAGCTCCGATTTTAAACCTAAAAATGCCGGTTTGGACTCCCGGTTCCTATCTAGTGCGGGAATACTCCCGTTTAGTCCAAGATTTTCAAGCTGTTAACCTCAACAGTCGCAAAGTTGCTAAAAATCACTGGCAGATTGACAATGGTGACAGTTCCGAAATAACGGTCAAATATCGCGTTTTTGCCCACGATTTAACCGTCAGAACCAACCATCTTGATGATACTCACGGTTACTTCAACGGGGCTGCTTTATTTTTCTATATCCCCGATTATCAAAAACATCCCCTCACCCTGACAATTATCCCCCCCCATGGCGATTGGCGCGTTACCACTGCCTTAAAATCTTTACCCGGACAGAAAAACACCTTTCACGTCCCCGATTTTGATACCCTGGTGGACAGTCCTGTGGAAGTGGGGACTCATCAGTTATACGATTTTGTCGTCGAGGGAAAACCCCATCAATTAGCTATCTGGGGACGGGGAAACGCCAATCCTAGTCAAATTATCGCCGATACGACTAAAATTATTCAAACCGAGTCGGCTATGTTCGGTGGACTCCCCTATGATAATTATCTCTTTTTGCTACATCTTTCGGCGGCTGGTTACGGGGGACTAGAACATAAAAATTCCTGTACCCTTAACTATGCGCGTTTGGGATTACGAGATAAGGATAAATATAATCGTTTTCTGCAATTAGTCGCCCATGAGTTCTTTCATCTCTGGAATATCAAGCGTATTCGCCCAAAAGCTTTAGAAAGCTTCGATTATGATGCAGAAAATTATACGTCTTCCCTCTGGTTTGCCGAAGGAACCACCAGTTATTACGATATAGTAATCCCTCTACGGGCGGGAATATACGATAGTAAGACTTTTTTAGAGCTTTTAAGCAAAGAAATTACTCGTTATCTCAATATACCTGGCCGTCTTGTCCAACCTCTAGGCGAATCGAGTTTTGATGCTTGGATAAAACTCTACCGACGGGATAGCAATAGCGATAATAGTCAAATTTCCTACTATCTCAAGGGGGAATTATTGTCGCTGCTTCTCGATTTACTAATTCGCACCCACACCGATAACCGTCGTTCCCTCGATGATGTTTTACGCTCGATGTGGCAACATTTCGGCAAAGAGGAGATTGGTTATACCGATGGGGAATTGCAGGCAATTCTCGAATCGGCTGCGGGAGTGGATTTAAGTGACTTCTACCAGCGTTATATCGACGGTTTGGCAGAATTACCCTTTAATCAATATCTTGAACCTTTTGGACTCTATCTGCGCGCTGTTAGCAATGGGGAGACGATACCTTATCTGGGAATGCGGGTACAGAGTGAAGCGGGTAAAGAAATAATTAAATTTGTCGAGATGGGTTCCCCTTGCCAAAAAGCGGGAATTAATGCTGATGATGAATTATTGGCTATCGATGGATTGCGAGTGACGGCGGAACAGTTAAACGAAAGATTAAAAGACTACCGCTCAGGTGATATTATTCAGATAACAGTCTTTCATCTCGATGAATTGCGAACCCTTGCTGTTCCACTGGCTGCCCCGCAGACGATTCGCTATGAAATTATCAGGGTAGAAAATCCTTCTAATAGCCAGAAACAAAATTTTTCTGCATGGGTAAATCCCGTTTAGTTCTTGGTTCAATCAAAAAAAAATGTCTATTACCGCCGAAATTCCTTTCCTTCCTCTCGCCTATTTTGAGAATAAATTTATCCCTTTTAGTGAGGCAAAGTTATCCGTTGCTACCCACGCGCTACACTACGGAACTGCCGCTTTCGGTGGTTTACGAGGTACTCCCGACCCTAACAATCCGGGACAGATATTATTATTTAGATTAGAACGTCATTGTCAGCGTTTAAGTCAAAGTGCTAAGTTTCTTAATTACGAGATTTCTGCTGATAAAATCTATGAAATAATTATCGATTTTGTGAAAAAGAATCAGTGTCATCGACCTTTTTATATTCGTCCCCTTGTCTATAGTTCAGGGTTGGGAATTGCTCCGCGATTGCATGGTATCGAGAAGGATTTTCTAGTCTATGGTCTAGAAATGGATGATTATTTAGCAGCCGATGGGGTTAACTGTCGGATTAGTTCTTGGTATCGTCAGGAGGATAGAAGTTTCCCGTTGCGAGGTAAAATTAGCGCCGCTTATATCACTTCTGCTTTAGCAAAAACGGAAGCGTTTGAATCGGGGTTTGATGAGGCAATTTTAATGAATTCTCAGGGTAAAGTCTGTGAAGCGACGGGAATGAATATTTTTATCATCAGAAATGGTCAGCTAATTACTCCTAGTTTTGACCAAGATATCCTAGAGGGTATTACTAGAGATAGTGTTTTAACTATTGCGCGGGATTTGGGTATTCCGGTTATTGAAAGACCCGTAGATAAGACGGAGTTATTTATCGCTGATGAGGTGTTTTTAAGTGGCACTGCGGCGAAAGTTACTCCGATTAAAAAGATTGAAACTTTTTCTTTACCCGCAGATAAACCGATTACTTATCAGTTAAAAGAAAAGTTAAGTTCTATCGTTCTTAATCAGGAACCAAAGTATCAAGATTGGATTACTCAAGTTCCTTTGTAGTTAGAGAAATTTACTTAATTTCTCCTTTAGATGCGTCAAATAATGGCGCATCTGAACTAACCCTGAAATAAACAGAATTTATCTATTTTTCGGTTTGGCTCCTTCCTGTATATAGGGTATAGTTTTATTAGAATCAATCTTCAGCACGGGTTTCTTCCCTGTTGCTGTTTTCTCTTGTTGATTGTCGGTTTTTTGCTGATTTTGATTATTATCGGTTGTATGTTCCATAGTAGAGCAAATAAGTATGACAAATATTTGGCTCATCTATGATTATACCTTAAACTCTCTCAAAGTTGTCAAGGATAGTATTAACCAACTAAAGACAAAACTTACTTTGATCCTAACTATTAGTTAGCTGCTGTTTTGGTTAATTGTGGCTAAGATTTACCTGCTTATATAGTTTCCCTTGAATATAACCAATCTCTTTATGCTTGGGTGAAGCTGTCCTGCATTTAAACGATGTCTGGGAAGTTTTATTACAAATGCTCAAACTCTCAAACTAGGGATCAATTTCTGGTATCACTGGTCACTGAAATAGGTACAATAAACATTAGCTCGTTTTCATAGAGAACTTAGAATGACGCAAGATAATCCCCTAGAGTTGATTGAGAAGTTAGAAACAGGAATCCCCGGCTTTGATTTTCTTTCGGAAGGGGGATTACCGAAAGGACGAGCAACTTTGATAGCGGGGACGGCAGGAAGTGCTAAAACGGTATTTGCCTGTCAATTTCTCGCAGAAGGCATCAAAAATGGAGAAAATGGCGTTTTTGTCACCTTCGAGGAGCCACCCCAAGCACTCAGAAAAAATATGGGTGGTTTTGGTTGGAATATCCGGCAGTGGGAGGAGAATCGTCAATGGGCCTTTGTTGATGCTTCCCCCCAACCAGAAGAAAAGCCGATGGTGACGGGAGAATACGACCTAGGCGCATTAATCGCTCGCATTGAGTTTGCTATCCGCAAAAATAAAGCCAAACGGGTGTCTATGGATTCTTTAGGCGCAATTTTCAGCCATTTGAGTGATAGCGCTCAAGTGAGAAGTGATCTTTTTCGTCTGGCAACCGCTTTGCGAGAATTGGAAGTAACAGCGATTATGACCGCAGAAAGAACCCAAGAATACGGCGAAATCAGTCGTTATGGGGTGGAGGAGTTTGTGGCCGATAATGTGGTGATTTTACGCAACGTTTTAACCGATGAGAAAAGAAGAAGGACGATCGAAATTTTAAAATATCGGGGAACCGATCACCAAAAAGGAGAATTTCCTTTTACAATTATTCCCAATAAAGGAGCCGTGATTATTCCTTTATCAGCCATTGAATTAGAACAAAAATCCTCTAATATTCGTATTACTTCCGGCAGCCTCGAACTCGATAGAATGTGTGGTGGTGGTTTCTTCCGCGATTCGGTTATTTTGGTTTCGGGAGCCACGGGAACAGGAAAAACCCTGATGGTGACAGAATTTATGGCCGGGGGAGTAAGCAATGGGGAAAGATGTTTAATTTTTGCCTTCGAGGAAAGTCGCGAACAGTTATTTAGAAATGCTACCGGTTGGGGGGTGGATTATGACCGCATGGAAAAGGAAGGTAAATTAAAGGTAGTCTGCCGTTATCCCGAAACTACGGGTTTAGAAAATCATTTAATTATGATGAAGGAAATTATCGAGGAGTTTCAACCTAATCGAGTGGCAGTAGATAGTTTATCTGCTTTAGAAAGGGTTTCTAATCTGAAAGGATTTCGGGAATTTATTATCGGTTTGACTTCTTTTATTAAGCAAAAAGAGGTGGGAGGATTATTTACTTCCACCACTCCCACTTTATTAGGAGGTTCCTCGATTACAGAAGCGCATATTTCTACAATTACTGATTCAATTATTCTGCTGCGTTATGTGGAAATGTATGGAGAAATGCGCCGCGGGATCACTGTTTTAAAAATGCGCGGTTCTATGCACGATAAGGATATTCGTGAGTTTTCGATCGATCATCAAGGTATGCACATCGGCCAACCTTTCCGCAATGTTACCGGAATTCTGGCCGGAACTCCTATGTACACAGCACAAACAGAAGTAGAACGTTTGAGTGGATTATTTGAGGATCGTAGTTAAAATATAGCGGCATTTGCTAATCGCGCGTCGGTGGTTAGCTTTTTTCTCCCTATCTCCTTCTTGCTTTCTTGATATGTCTAAAAACTTTTGCTTTATTTTTCTAGGTCTTTTACTGATAAATAATCTACATTTATCAGCCTTGGCAGAAACAGTTTTACAAAGAATTGCTCGCACGGGAGAATTAAAAGCGGCAGCCAGAAAAGATGCTGTTCCCTTTAGTTATATCGATGAGAAAACGGGACAATGGACAGGTTACGGAGTGGAATTAATGCGCTTAGTCCAACGTCGATTAGCACAAGAATTAGGTAAACCGATTACAATAAACTTTACAGAAGCGACGACTAACAATCGTTTTCAGCAAGTGGAACAGGGACAAGTAGATTTATCCTGTAATGCGGCAACAATCACGGAAGAAAGACTAGCAAAGGTTAGTTTTTCTATTCCCTATTTTATGACGGGAGCGCAATTTTTAACTAAAAGGGAAAATGTTGATAAAATAGATATTAATAACACTTTAGCGGCAGTTGCGATCGCCTATATTCCCCACACCACCACCGATAGTATTATTCGTTATATCTATCCTCTGGCTAATTGGCAAGCTGTCAGCGATCGAAGTGAAGCAGTGGCAAAATTACAAAGGGGAGAAGTAAAAGCAGTGGTTAGTGATGGAATTCTTCTACTGGGGGAAATCGTTAAACAAGGACAGGATCCGCGACAATTTGTGCTACTACCCCGTCAACCGATTACCACCGAACTTTATGGCTGTATCTTACCCAAAAACGATCCCGAATGGAAAAAATTTGTTGATACTGTTGTTGGCAGCAATGATAACCAGAAACTGCGAGAACAATGGTTTAATTTAGAAGAAAGTTCTTTCCCCTATAGGATTCTCAATCAACCCTAAAAATAGACTGTGATTGCTGAAAATTAAAAGTCAGTAAATTCTAGTTTTTTTGCTTTTTACTTGTTACTTTTTCCTGAAAAATTATGTCTTTTGTCGGTTTACATATTCACAGTGATTATAGCTTACTTGATGGTGCTTCCCAATTACCGGCACTAATTGATCGAGCGATTGAATTAGGACAACCGGCGATCGCTTTAACCGATCATGGAGTCATGTATGGTGCGATCGAATTAATTAAAACCTGTCGTAATAAGGGAATAAAACCAATTATTGGCAACGAAATGTATGTAGTAAATGGCGATATTGAAGTCAATCTTCGCCACCGAAAATATCATCAAGTTGTTTTAGCCAAAAACACACAAGGCTATAAAAATCTGGTTAAATTAACTACTATTTCTAATCTGAAAGGTATTCAAGGTAAAGGCATTTTTGCTCGTCCTTGTATCAATAAAGAGTTACTCCAACAATACCACGAAGGATTGATAGTTACCAGTGCTTGCTTGGGTGGAGAGATTCCTCAAGCGATTTTAGCTAATAACAGGAAACTGGCTAAGGAAACTGCTAAATGGTATAAAAAACTTTTTGGTGATGATTTTTATTTAGAAATTCAAGACCACGGTTCTAAAGAAGATCGGATTGTCAATGTAGAAATAGTTAAAATTGCTAAAGAATTAGGAATTAAAGTAGTTGCTACTAACGATTCTCACTTTATTTCCTGTTACGATGTAGAGGCACACGATGCCTTGCTTTGTATTCAAACTGCCAAGTTAATTACTGAAGACAAACGCCTCCGTTATAGTGGCACAGAATACTTAAAATCTGCTGATGAAATGCGCTTACTTTTCCGTGATCATCTGCCAGAAGATGTGATTGAAGAAGCGATTAATAACACCTTAGAAGTAGCAGAAAAAGTCGAACCTTATAACATATTTAATGAACCGAGACTTCCTAATTATCCAGTTCCTGCGGGACATACTGCTGATAGTTATGTAGAAGAAATTGCTTGGTTAGGATTACTAGAAAGATTAAAATGTCCTTCTCGTCACGAGATTGAACCTATTTACAAAGAAAGGCTTGAATACGAATTAAAAATGCTACAGAAAATGGGATTTTCTACCTATTTTCTCGTCGTTTGGGACTATATAAAATATGCTAGAGATCATGATATTCCCGTCGGTCCAGGACGCGGTTCGGCGGCGGGTTCTTTGGTAGCATATTCTTTAAAAATAACCAATATTGATCCCGTTCATCACGGTTTATTATTTGAGCGTTTTCTCAATCCTGAACGGAAATCTATGCCTGATATTGATACGGATTTCTGTATCGAGAGACGGGATGAAATGATCCAATACGTTACGGAAAAATACGGGGAGGCTAATGTTGCTCAAATCATTACTTTTAACCGTATGACATCAAAAGCTGTTTTAAAAGATGTGGCGCGGGTGTTAGATATTCCCTATGCCGAATCGGATAAAATGGCGAAAATGATTCCCGTTTCTCGCGGGAAACCCACACCGTTAAAAGTGATGATTTCCGATGACACTCCCGAACCGGCATTTAAAGAAAGATACGATACGGAACCCCATGTGCGTCATTGGTTAGATATGGCAATTCGTATCGAAGGTACTAACAAAACCTTCGGAGTTCATGCCGCCGGAGTCGTCATTTCTTCCCAACCTTTAGATGAAGTGGTTCCCCTCCAGAAAAATAATGATGGTGCGGTAATTACCCAATATTTCATGGAGGATTTAGAATCATTGGGATTGTTAAAAATGGACTTTTTAGGGTTAAGAAATTTAACTACTTTGAAAAAAACCGCCGATTTAATTAAACAAAATCAGGGCATAGAAATTGATCTGGATCAATTGCCTTTAGATGAAAGAAAAGCCCTGCAAATTCGGGCTAAAGGGGAACATAAAAAACTACCTCCCGATATTCTCAAAACCCATGAATTACTAGAAGAAGGGGATTTAGAAGGTATTTTCCAGTTAGAATCATCGGGAATGAAACAGATCGTTAAAGAGTTAAAACCATCGGGTATTGAGGACATATCTTCAATCTTAGCACTCTATCGCCCCGGACCTTTAGATGCGGGATTAATTCCTCTCTTTATTGGCAGAAAACACGGTAGAGAACCCATTCGTTATGATCATCCCTTATTGGAACCAATTCTTAAGGAAACCTACGCAGTTTTAGTCTATCAAGAACAGATTATGAAAATGGCGCAGGATTTAGCGGGTTATTCCCTAGGAGAAGCGGATCTATTGCGTCGGGCAATGGGTAAGAAAAAAGCCTCCGAAATGCAGAAACAAAGGGAGATGTTTATCGATGGTGCTGCTAAAAATGGTGTGGAAAAAAGAATCGCTGAAAATCTCTTTGAACAGATGGTAAATTTTGCCGAATATTGTCTGGGAGGTGAGACGTTAATTTTAACTGAGGAATACGGATTATTACCAATTGCTAAAATTGTGAGCGAAGAAGTTAACTGCACTGTTTATAGTGTAGATAAAAATGGTTTTGTTTATAGTCAACCAATCTCTCAATGGCACGAGCGGGGTTTACAAGAGGTCTTTGAATATACCCTAGAAAATGGCCAAACTATCCAAGCAACCAAAGATCATAAATTTATGACTAGCGACGGAGAAATGTTAGCTATAGATACAATATTTGAGCGAGGTTTAGATTTAAAATCCTCTGATTTTTCCTAAAAGCCTACCCCGCAATCTTGTGAGATTGAGGGGTAGGAAAGAATAATCCTGGCATCGAGCTATTGTCCCGGTCGGCAACCCGACAAGTATCTTGGCCACGGTGAAGTTTCACAACCGAGTTCGGGATGGAATCGGAGTGGTGCCATCACGTTAAAGACACCAGGAAGGGTAGAAC
>NZ_JADBUN010000112.1:0-32893 GCF_020245625.1 Microcystis sp. M049S2
ACCCTTATCCTGACTTGATTTCAGTTTTTTCTTTGTCAGTAAGGGTGTCAACAAGGAATATTACAAATTGTTAACCGAGTCTTGAAAGCCTTGTGCCACAAAGGTTTGAAATGTTAAGAAAGATGTGACTAAAGGACAGCCTTATCAAGGGGGGCAGGGGGGATCGAACCTAAAATCCATTTTTAATTTAATTATAACCAGCTACTTAAAATCTGTGATCAAATCTAAATCAGTTATCGACTCTGGTTCAAAAGTAACAGAATAGCTCATTTAAGGTTCTATCCCATATCTTTTATCCACCTCAGCTGCAGGAATAGTCGCTCTTCCTTGTAGTCTTTTTTGTTGGATTTCTAATAACTTTTCTTTAAAAGATTCCTTAACTTGTTTTCCCTCATCTGGATCACCAAAGTATTCATCTAGAGTATCATCTACTGTATTACGGATTAAACTTTGTAACTCTTGGGGAGTCATGTCTTTTATCTGCATATTTGCCCCTATTCAGAAAAGATAATTGACCTATCACTCCCGATTATATCAAGATATCGGGACAACTCCTCTGTAGTTGCCCCTGCCAAGGATAATTTATCCCCGACGACGAAGGGAAGCGGCACCCAACGCACCAACAGCGATTAAACTCACTATACCACTAGGTTCCGGGGTTGATACAGCACCGCCACCAGTAGGAGTAATATCCCCATTAAGAGCCACAAACCCACCCCCGGCAACATTAGCAGAGTTTGTACCATAGAAGATGACATTAGGTTCACTAGCACTCAGTCCATAGAGACGGAACTGCACCGGGCCGGTTTGGGGTGCTAAACTGCTTAGGTCAAAGCTGTAGGTATTAAAGCTATTTGTTAGTCTAACTTGTGTCCCTAAATTATTGGTGAACCCATCAACACTAGAGCGCAAGACTAAATCTATCCGCTTTTGATCCTGCCGCGCATTGAGTTGTAAGTTAGTAAAATCGACTTGAAAACCTGCACCCGGTTGTACGGCAAATTCGACGTATTGGCTGGTATTAACAGTGCCACTTGTATTCCACCCACCATTATCACCACCTAGCTGGAAAGGACTAAAGGGCAGCCGAGCTATCCCGGCGGTGTTTAACCCAGTGCTGGTTATATTCGCACCTACATTATCCGCCGCTTTGGGATAGGATGCCCCAGAAGCGGTAAATTGATTCCAACCAGCTACTATTGCCGCTTGAGCAGGAGCAACCCCAGTTAATCCCATCAGAGTCAAGGGGGTTAAAATTGTCAGTAATTTTTTCATGGATTTGATGACAGTAATAGGACAGAATTATGGTCATATCTAACGCTAGTTTTGCGCCAATATCATGCAACAGAAGCTATCACAAGGGGGGGGGAAGTCAAGGGTTATTTAATCATAATTTTTTATTGATTTTTATATTTAAGATAGTTATGGGTTATATAAATATTTTTGACTGGTTGCAAGGTTATAGCTTGGAATGCAGATAAGCGAGGTTCTACCTCTACTTAGTTTCTTTGACCGAAATGATCACCTTCGCTCCTAGGTTCCCCCGCAATAAATTGACCTGGTGCATCTCACATTTGCAGGAATACCGACAATCAGCAATTATACTAAATCCGTTGAGTATAGGCTACTTATAAAGGAGAGAACCTCATGCAAAAGGGGGAATAAATAATCAGTTTTTAATAACCAGATTTAGTATTAGCTTGTTGGCGAATTTTATCTTTAATATAGTCGGGAATAGGGCCAGGATTCATGCTTCTAATGGTGAAATTAATCCTCTTTTAACCGCTTCATTTAATCCTTGAGACTTCTTTAACAAGTTTATTTGATAAATTTGCATCAATGACCAAAGTTCCCTATTTTCAAAGGTTGATAAATCCCTCTCTTGTTGTTGATTGAGCAACTCGCTTAATCTTTGATCCTGTTCTGATGCCATTTGTAATTGAGTTAATTTGATAATTTCTTCATCTGATAATGAATTTAGGGATGAGATTTTTTCGCCTTGATAATTGGGACTAATAGAAAAAGCGATCGCTTCTACTAATATATCATTAAGATCACGGTTAATTGAATGGGCTAAGGATTGAGCTAGATTAAAAATCTCATCAGGTAGGGTTAAAGTAATTGAAATGGCCATAAGCCTTTTTTATGTGGGGTTATAGAGATATTATGATTATAGCTCAAATTCTTGTTACCCATAGGATAAACTGGTTCAAAAGTAACAAAATAGATCCTTTAAGCTTCTTTTATCAACCTCAGATTTCCAGGCAAGATTTACCGATAACTTAACTCACAGCAAACCCAGTTAACTTACGAGTTTCCAGATCGTAAAAAGCTAAAACTATATCTTCTTTAGAAATACCCTCCCTTAATAATTCCGTAGCGATACCTTCCTCAGTCCAATCCTCCTCAATATAAATCTTCTCATTTTTAATCCTAATATGGACTTGAATATTCCTGATTTTTTTCTTGCCTTCCCAACCCATAAAAAGCCAAAAATACTGATCATGTATATCGTCAAAAACCAGACAACTTTCTTGATCTAAATTAGCAGAACCAGAAACCCATTCGTGATATTCTGTTAATACTTTTTTAATGGCATTGCGATATTTTTCTAGTCTATCCATTGTAAAATTTTCTCCTTTTCCATCTCAACAACCAGCAAAAGTAATTGATTTATTTTCACAACATCCTGAATTGATTCTCGTTGGAAAAAATTTTCATAAATGCTGTCTTTAATGGCTAGATAAATTTGATATTCTGGTTCGGTAAGACTGATTAAATTTCGATATAAAATATATTGTCCTAAAGCTATTTCAAAATCTCTCATAGGTGAGGGACTTAAAAAGCTTTTGATTTCCACAACAATTTTACGTCCATTTCTTTCAGCAGCCAAAGGTTTTTCTGCTGCTAAATCAGCAAATAATTCAGCATCTTTATATTTAATTTTATAAGGATCAGCTAAAATACTCCAACCGTCTTTAATTAAGGCATTTTTCACGGCTTCATGGTAAATATCTTTTGCTGGCATGGTTCTAAAAAAGTAATTTCATTAGTTATATTTAATTTTATTAACAATCCTAAGTCTGATAAAATCGGTGATCAAATTTAAATCAGTTATCGAGTCTGGTTCAAATTTAATTTTTGTTGATTCCCCCCTTAATAAGGGTGCTGATCCCCCCTTCCCCCCTTGATAAGGGTACTGATCCCCCCTTCCCCCCTTGATAAGGGTACTGATCCCCCCTTCCCCCCTTGATAAGGGGGGTGTTGATCGCTGGGAGGATCTGAATTAAAACCCACTTACTTAGGGGAGAATTGTTGATTACTTCCCTCTAGTTTTTTCAGCCCAAACTTTGCTGGGTAATCCCCAAACATAGATGAAACCTTCGGCAGCTTTATGATCAAATTGATCCTCGGCTCCGTAGGTAGCTAAATCGGGAGAATAGATAGAATTGACTGACTGACGACCGACCACTTTAGCGTTACCTTTAAACAGTTTGACTCGCACCGATCCCGTTACCTGTTCTTGGGTTTTGAGGATAAAAGCATCGATCGCTTCCTTTAAGGGACTGTACCACAATCCTTTATAAATTAACTGTCCGTAGGTCTCTTCAATTCCCCGTTTATATTGGGTAACATCTCCAGTTAAAGTCAAACTTTCTAAGTCCCGGTGAGCGTCAATTAAAACTAATAAAGCCGGGGCCTCGTAAATTTCTCGGGATTTAATTCCCACTACCCGGTTTTCGATCATATCTAAACGACCAACACCGTGTTTACCCACTAGGTCATTTAATTGACTAATGAGCGTGACAGGATCGAGATTTTCTCCGTTTAAACTGACGGGAATTCCCTGATTAAAACCAATATCGACGTATTCCGGCTCGTTGGGAGTATCGGCGATCGCTTTGGTCATGAGATAGATTTCTTCCGGGGGTTCCGTCATCGGATCTTCCAAGGGACCGGCTTCAATACTGCGCCCCAACAGGTTACGATCGATACTAAAAGGCGAGGATTTTTTCACGGGAGACTCGATCCCGAATTTTTCCCCGTAGGCGATGGTTTCTTCCCGACTCATGCCCCATTCCCTGGCGGGAGCGAGAACTTTTAAACTAGGATTAAGGGCCATAATGCCCACATCAAAACGCACTTGATCGTTACCTTTGCCGGTGCAACCGTGAGCGACGGCATCGGCCCCGTATTTCTCGGCGGCCTCTACTAATAATTTAGCAATTAAAGGACGAGCCAGGGCGGTAGAAAGGGGATAACGATTTTCGTAGAGAGCATTAGCTTGAATTGAGGGAAAAGCGTATTCTTTGACGAATTCTTCTTGAGCATTGACCACTAAGGATTCGATCGCTCCGCAGCGCAGGGCCTTTTCTTGAATTGGTCCTAATTCGTCTCCCTGTCCTAAATCGGCGGCTAGGGTAATCACTTCTTCTACTCCCCATTCCTGTTTGAGATAGGGAATACAGACGGAAGTATCGACTCCTCCGGAATAAGCTAAAACCACTCTCTTGGCACGTCCCATAATTTTTTCACCTAAAAACGACTAATTGATTACTCTTTTAAGTTTATTATATATCCTGGGGATTGGATGCTTCTTTTTTAATGCTTTTTTGTTTAGTTTTTGATGAAGAAAAGGAATAGGAAGTCACGAGTAGAGAGCCAAAACTAAACGGGCAACCAGCCGCTATTTCCGTTTACTAGCAGGACGACGGGAAGATTTTTTCGGAGCGGTATTTTGGGGATTATCGTTAGTTTTATCTTTAAATATTGGAATAGTAAAATGAAACTGACTGCCGTTATTTTTGCCCCTCGATTCTGCCCAAATTTCGCCGCCCCAACCATTGACGATCTGACGACAGATAGCCAGTCCTAAACCGGTTCCCCCGGCACTGCGTCGCAGGGCCCCCTCCTCTTGGTAAAAGCGATCAAAAACCTGTTCTAAAAGATTGGGTTCGATGCCGCGTCCGGTGTCAGAAATGGTTACTTCTAGAGTTTTTGGTTTTCCCAAAGCGACTTCGATCGAGACATTTCCCTCCCGTCCAGTAAACTTACAGGCATTATCGAGAAGTTTGGAGAGTAATTCCACTAACCACTCGCCATCGGCTAAAACAAAGGGCAGATTAGGGGGGACAAGATTGCTAATTTTTGGGTTTTCGTTGTCGAGATTGCGGGCGTGAACATGACTGATAGCTAATTCCACACATTCCGATAAGGATAAAGCTTCAGGATTCCAATTAACCCGGCCACTTTCTAACCTGGAAAGAGTTAAAAAATCTTGGATTAATTTACGCATTCGTTCCGCATCTTTCAGGGCAGTATCAAGCATAATTTGGCGCATTTCCGCCGGCATATCCGGTTCCGAGGCCAAACTTTCTAGACAGACTTGAATGGTGGACAGGGGGGTGCGTAATTCGTGGCCGGTAATGGCGACTAAATTAGAACGAGTGCGATCGAGGGCGGCTAATTGTTCATTTAAATCCTGTAAATTAGCGTAGGCTTCTGCTTGAATGAGGGCGACTCCGATTTGAGTGGCCACCGCGTCCACAAGAGCGACATCCTCGCTTTTCCAAGTGGTGGTATAGGGTCCACAGTGATGCAGTTCCAACATTCCCAAGAGACGACTTTGGTAAAAAATCGGTACTAATAACCAAGAATAGATGGAACATTCCCGCACCAGATTTTGAATGGAATCGCCGGGGAGACGGGGATCGTGAATAGCGTCTTCAATTTTCAGGGATTCTCTCAATTCCAGCGCTTCCTGAAAAAGAGGATTATTTTTCAGGGGCCATTTTTGTCCTTTGATGGAACTAATGCCAGAGTTTAAAAATTCGTGTTCGATGGTGGCGTTAATGTCGGCTTCCTTACAACGATAGACCACGCAGCGACAGACCCCCAATCCCTCCCCCAATTTCCGCACTGCCACCTGGAGGATATCTTCCGGATCGAGGGAACGACGGATCGCCGCTGTCACCGAGTTGATCAGTCTTTCTTTGTGTTCTTTCGATGCCAGGGAACGATTGGCTTTCAGCAGTTTATACTGTCCCGCTTGCAAATAAGTGACCAATCGCTGGACAAAGGGATCCGGTTCCTCTTGATGATCCCTGTCCGTCAGTTCACAGATCAGGTATTCTTCTTGAGCGCGCCTAATTTTGTCCGCCAGTTCGGGACGATAATCGAGAATATGATTTAAAAGAATTTGGGCGGCCTGTTGACTCACATGGCGATCACTCGTCCAAATCCCCTCAAAACGGCGATTATTATCCATAGCTGCCCTATTTTCCCCTTCGGCTACCAGATGGGTTCGTTCCCGACAGATCAAACAACTAGCATAATGGCGACCGATAACCACTAGATGCCATTCTTGGGCTAAACTGTCATCCGGTTGAAAAGCGATCGTCTCGTAAACGTCGGAACTATGCTTAAAATCGGTTTCTGGGGCGGACAAAACATAAACTTGCCCGCTTTTGTGGGCAATGCGTCGATAGCGATGGGCTTCTTGACGATAAAAGCGCTCACGCTGAAAACTGGCAATCACTAACGGTTGATCGTCTTCCGCTAAAACCTGATCCTCCATGGCGTGGGATAGCGCGGTCAGGGATGCTTTGAAGTACATCTGCGATCGCCATTTGGGGAGTAACTGCAACAGTTCTGTTAAAACAGAAGTTGATCTGCTCATCGATGATCTGTTTCGAGTCGAGTGTGACTAGCAAGCGCAATAGAGGGAACTAGCAATTTCTCCCTTGACCCTATCCTACAGGCTCAAGGGGACAAGAGGTGAGATCGTGATGGCCAGAAATTTAAACCGAGTGATGCCAAAAGTGAGCGAAATTAATCTAGTTAACTAGAGGTTGCTGAATAAATCTAAAAACCTTGTTGGTTAAGACTTTTAGACTTTTGGGAAATCAAAAAGTGCCAGCCATTGGTAGGGATCGAGGGAAAAATTTAGGGACTTTTTCCCTGAAAATTAGGTAATTTATCAGATGAAAAGGGGTACAACCCTACACCCTAAACCCCACACCCTGCCACCACGAGAAACTTTTTGCCGCAAACCCTAACTAGATGTAGGCGACTTTCATTGCCCAAAGAATCAGAGCAATAATACTACCGATAACGATAATGGACGATATCGCCACTACTGCCGGTTTATCGGCTCCCTCGAATTTCATAATGCCACGATTTAAGTCTGACATTGCCCTTAACTCCTTTTCATGAGATGGATGTGGAAAGTATGAGACACTTTAGGATCATAAATTAGCTAACTCTCATCTATCCGTGTTATTAGAAATTGGTATCATTCGGCTGTCTTTAATCATTCTAGGCGTTCTTTTCGCCCTTGGCCTTCTCCTTGAGGCTATTTTAAGAATTGTCTTCGGGTTCGGTAATCCGCTTATTTACGAAGCCGATGCCGAAATTGGCTATCTTTTGGCTCCTAATCAACAAACGCGCCGGTTTTCCAATTTTATCGCCGTTAATCAGTATTCGATGCGGAGCGATCCGATTACACCCCAACGGCCTCCAGAGACGACGAGAATCATGTTAATCGGTGATTCGATCGCTAATGGCTCCTGGTGGACAGATCAAAAAGAGACCATTTCTGCTTTAATCACCAAAAATTTAGGACAGAATCTGACGGATTCGGTGCAAGTTCTCAATGCTTCGGCTAATTCTTGGGGACCGCGCAATCAATTGGCCTATCTGCGACGTTTCGGCACCTTTGAATCTCAGGTGATTGTGTTATTAATGAACACCGATGATCTGTTCGCTTTAGCTCCTAGTTCGGCGGTGGTGGGACGAGAAATTAATTATCCCGCTCGCCGGCCAGCTTTAGCTTTAATCGAGTTGTACGATCGATATTTTAAGCGTTATCCTGGCCTACCACCGGTGCAAGAAGGGGGCGATCGAGTGGGTAATAATTTAACCGCTCTTGCCCAAATTCAAGCCCTTGCTCAGGCTAATCAAGCCCGTTTAATTATCGCTATTACTCCCCTCATTCGCGAAGCTCAAAAACAGGGACGAGATTATGAATTAAAAGCCCGTCAAAGACTAGCGGATTTCACCAGCAACCAGCAGATTTTTTATCTAGATTTTCTGCCCATTTTTCAAGCTCATCCTAATCCTGATTCCCTCTATATCGATAATATTCATCTCAGCCGAGACGGTAACGATTTAATCAGTCAAAAACTGACCGAGGCAATCAAAAAAGTCTTTTAATTAGGGTTTACTGAATCAGTTATCAGTTATCAGTTCACTGTTTACTGTTTACTGTTTACTGAAAATACGCCCCACTCCCCAATTCATAATTCATAATTCATAATTCATAATTCCCTAACAACCATACCAAAGCTTTTCTATCTGTTTTGCTAAGGCCAATAACTCAGAGCGATCGCTTGTATCCCTTAAGAGGGTGACATGGCCTAATTTTCGACCGGGACGGGATTTTTTACCATACCAAAAAAGGTGAGCGCCGGGGATTGCCGCTAAAACTGCTCTTTTTTCGGCATAATCACCGTCACTATCCTCAAAACCCAATAGATTCACCATAACTGCCCCGGCAGATTTTAAGTCCGTGGCTCCGAGGGGCAAATTAGCCACTGCTTGCAGTTGTAGGGCAAATTGGGAGGTAAGACAGGCAGAGAGGCTGTAGTGACCCGAATTATGGGTACGGGGAGCGATTTCATTAATCAATACCTCTCCCTGGGGAGTGACAAATAACTCGATCCCGAAAACACCCACCGTCGACAAACTACTTAACAGATGATGGGCGATAGGTTCGGTTTGAGCCTGTAAAGATTGGTTAAGAGCGGCGGGAGCGATTACCCAGTGACAGACTTGCTCCTCTTGATAGGTTTCCACCACGGGATAGGTGACGATTTCCCCAGTTAATCCCCTAGCGGCAACGATGGCTAATTCGCGCTCGTAGGGAATATAAGCTTCTAACATCAAGTCAAGACGCTCTAATTGCGGCTTTTTGGCGTTTAATTCTTCAGGAGTGCGGATAATAAAGGTTCCTTGACCATCATAACCGTGTCGTCGCGCTTTCAGCACTAGCGGAAAAGGATAATTTTCTAATTGGGACAAATTATCTATCGCCCAAAAATCAGGCACAGGCAACCCTAGGGAGCGCAAATAACATCTTTGCTCGTATTTATCCAATAGGGGGCGCAGATTTGCCAAACTAGGATAGAATTGCACTCCTGTGGCCGCTAATTCTTCTAGGGCATCTAAATTAACAAACTCATTTTCAAAAGTGATCAGATCACAATGTTGAGCTAGTTTTTTTGTGCCTTCCGCGTCAGCTATTTCCGCGAAGACAACCCCGTCAGCTAGAGCAACGGCGGGATCGTCGGGGTGTGGTGTTTGTACAATCAGAGAAATGCCTAATTTCTTGGCTTCCTGTGCCATCATCCATGCTAATTGTCCACCACCAATAACACCAACCCGGGTTTGCATCATTGATCACATCCTAAAGATTCCGGGGTAGAGACGCCGGTTTTTGAGTTGACACCCTCGGCTCTTTCACAGAGATTTTTGATTTGTTGAGCGTCAAGCACGGCAAAACTAAAATCAGCACCGTTGATATTTACTCCCTCGAAAATGGTGCGCAGCATAATTGCCTCGGCAAAAATGGCATCGCTTAAATCGGAATTTTTAAAGGTACTCAGATAGGCTAACCCATTGGTTAAGTCCGCTCCATGAAAGTTGCCTTCGATGATAGAGGCTCCGTTAAACACTGCCCCGCGCAAATCGGCAGAGCTAAAGTTAGAATCTTGCAGATTAACGTTAGTAAATTGGGCAGATTGCAAATTTTGTCCCGAAAAATCCTTTCCTGTCAGATTCTGGTTTTCATAACTGGCATTAGCTCCTGTGACAGCAGCAGAACTGGCAGCTAAGGCATTGACAGGAGATAGGATAAATAGTGAGGCAAAAAAAGCGATCGCTAATCGAAAGATAGTCTTCATTGGCGGCAAATTCCATCAGTGGGCATTCTTGATTTTATAGCAGTAAGTCATCCGCCGTCAGCTTTTCGCCGGCCGCCAGAAATTGCTGGCACACAAACCTTTATAATAGCTGTCTAAGCTTATACTGCCATGCAATTGGGTCTAAACAAAAATATTTAAGCCACAGGCCCTCAGCTTTCAGCTAAATAAGGTAAAAGACAAAAGTTAATTACTTTTCTCTCTCCTGACTCCTATTTCTAAGGACAATTTTTGATTTATACAAGAGGTTTGATGGATACACCGCAACTTTTATTCAATGGTTTAGCCGTCGGCAGTATTATTGCTCTGGCTGCTGTCGGTTTAACCCTTACCTGTGGCATTTTGCGTCTGTCTAATTTTGCCCACGGCGATTTTATGACTTTGGGTGCTTACATAACTTGGCTGGTAAATGCTCAAGGAGTTAATCTCTGGTTAGCGATGCCGGTGGGGGCAGCGGTGACAGCTATTGCCATGCTCATTGCCGAGAGATTATTATGGAAACCCATGCGCGATCGACGGGCTGATTCTACCACTTTAATTATTATTTCGATCGGTTTGGCTTTATTTCTTCGCAATGGTATTTTAATGATCTGGGGCGGCAGTAATCAACGCTACGATCTGCCTGTGATGACCGCTACAGAAATTTTGGGGATTAAAGTAGCTTTTGATCGCTTGTTAGTCATTGGTTTGGCAATTATAGTTATTATTGCCCTCCATTTTTTATTACAAAAAACTAAGATCGGCAAGGCAATGCGTGCCGTAGCTGACAGCAACGATTTAGCTAGAGTAACTGGAATTAACGTCGAATGGGTTGTTTTCTGGACATGGATAATCACGGGAGTTTTAACTGCTTTAGCCGGAGGGATGTTCGGGTTAATTACCGGGGGAGTGCGTCCCAACATGGGCTGGTTTTTAATCTTACCAATGTTTGCGGCCGTTATTTTGGGTGGTATTGGTAATCCCTACGGAGCGATTGCTGGGGCTTTAATTATTGGTGTTGCTCAAGAAATTAGTGTTCCCTTAATTGGTTCTGATTATAAATTAGCCGTGGCTTTATTAATTATGATCTTGCTGTTATTATTCCGTCCCCAAGGTTTATTTAAAGGCACGGTTTAACAGTTATCAGTTATCAGTTATCAGTTATCAGATGTAAGTTTTAAGTTATTTATCTTCATCTTTATCCCTGTTTACTGTTTACTGGACGGCTACGCCGTGCCTTTGGCAACACTGAAAAGCCCAATCTTTAATCCTGAATATATTCTTCCCCGGTGATTAAAGCGTATTCAGCGCGGGTGAATTCTCGACCTAAATAAGCAGCATGATCGAACATAGTAATCGGACAAGGTTGGGTTTCTTCGATCACTTTGACGGCTAATTCTTTGGCAGTCCTGGCGGTGTAAATAGTCTCAGGATTGCGATCAAGTTTTTGCCTAACACCGATAACTTTTCCCGTTTCTGGATCGACGGCTAAACCTTTTTCGTTGATAATATTGCTGTAATGTTTGGCACAGATTAACCCTGCTTCTCGGTCGAGATAAATAATAAAATATCCTGCGGGATCGAGAGCGATCGGGCGTTTGGAAAGTTGATGATCAATAGCCGTGATTTGGGATTTTAATTCGCTCATTTTCTTGACAAAATAACTTAAATATGTAGATGAAAGCAAGAGCAAATTATATCACATACCATCATCCTTTTTCTAGAGCATTTTGTAGATATAAGCCTTATTTTCTGTTAACAAATCTGACCTACTGAGCAATAATACTAAATCCTGTTTAAAAAGTATAGGAGAGTGGGGAGGGCCGGAGCAGGGAGAAAAAATCCATAACTTCAGAGTTAATCGGACTATTAAAAACGGATTTGGTATCATACCAGCTGCCATGTGGGGGCGCAAAGCTCGCGCCCCTAATCTCAGGTCGAAAAATAACAGACTGATAGCTGAGAGCTTAACCCTATAAATTTTCTTCCACCAAAGCCTCGACCCGTCCTGTTTTGACTGCATCTACCAAAGCGGCGTGATCTCGTTCTGTCTGATCGGCATAAGCGATCGCAAATTCGCCCAGGGCTAGATCGAACTGATCTCCTTTCCCCAAATAACCGCTAATGGTGGCCGCGTCTCCAGATTTGGCGTGGGCGCGGGCCAAGGTCCAGCCACAGAACTCGGCGTAGCGTTGCAGTTGGACGGCCGATACTCCTTCAATGGGTAGAGAAAACTTCATATCCCGCAGTTGCCGTAAATAGAAGTTGTTGCCCCCTCTTCCCCGGGTCCAGCCTAAAAATATGTCGCTAGAGGATTGCATCAATCTCTGGCCTGTAACTACCCGTTGTCCCTGATTTTCATACTGGCTCTTGGCGGTATAGGGTTCGAGAACCGAAGGGCAAGCCTCCTTAACTTGTAGGATGAGGGGATGGTTATCTTCCGAGAACAATAGGGCGATATAACATCTGGTGCCGACACTGCCAATGCCCACCACTTTCAGGGCAAAGTCCTCTAACTGGTAGCGATCGAACAGGACCCGGCGTTCCTCCGGCAGGGATTGGCGATAATCTTCCAGACCCTCGCGCACGAGAGTCTCCCAATCCGGTTCGTTGACATGGTAGAGAATAGGCGGCTGATCGACAAAGCGATTGCGCCCCCCGCTTTGGGTGACGATCTTGGGGTAGAGATGTTCGATGATGCGCTCGCGGGCCTTTGTCATCATCTGTTCCCGTATCTTGCGTGTCTTTTCGTCGGGAGCCATCTCGATCGCCTGTTCTGCTCCTATGCGCGTGTACCACACCTCTAAGGGACTGAGGCGAGAATATTCCCGCAGGTGTTCCCGATAGGAACGAGCGCAATCGATCGCCGCTGCCTTCGATTCTCGATCAGATAGATCGCTATCCCTGCCGGCGATGACAAAGCTGACCACCAGACGCTTGAGATCCCATTCCCAAGGTGCGGGCAGGGTTTCGTCGAAATCGTTAATATCGAAGACTAAATTGCGTTCGGGGGTGCCAAAAAATCCGAAGTTCAACAGGTGGCAATCCCCGCAGGCCTGCACGATAATGTCCGTTTTGGGAGTGGTGGCCAGATCGTAGGCCATCAAGGCAGCGGAACCGCGCAGGAAGGTAAAGGGACTCCGCAACATTCGTCCGTAGCGGATGGGAATCAATTCCTGTAATCGCCCCCGATTTGATGCTTCGATGATTTCGATCGGCTCTCGACCAGCTGCGGGGGGTTGCCAGATAGCGTGGCTAGAACGCGGCAATCGCTCCCGCAGGGATTTACCGATCTGGATGCGTTCTTCCCGTGAACGGAATCGAGCTTGAGAAGGTGAGCGGATCGGGGTTTCTATTTGGTGGTTCATAGCGACTTTTTCCCCTGAATGAGATTACATCCCTTGCTGTTAGATGACTAAATGAATACAAGCAATAGGAAATAGATAAGTCAATAGTGATGGTTCCCCTTCTGGGATAACTTTCTAACATTTCCCCCTTTAGAGATAGCTTCTGATGCTCGGTTCAACAATTAATCTTCACTCGTTTCTTATCTGGGGAAGATCAATCTCATCGATGATAGATTTTTTCTGAAATGGCTATCTCTTAAATTTGCTTAACTTTTAGCCCAATGGCAGCTCTACTGTTCCGATTATATCTTGCTCAAAAATTGCTGGCGGGATAATCTTAACAAAATTTTATCTAATGGTCAGCCTTCGGCTAGGGGCTAAAATCTCACTCTTTTGTCGGGAAAAGGGGGAACTATTCCGGGTTAAAGGTGAAAATTTTCCCCTTGTCCCAGTTCTGTAGGAAGTTTTCTGTTTATTTTTTTGGGTAATGATTTGGTAGTATTAGTTTAAGTCTGTCAACCGAGAATTTACCCCTAGATTGTCTAGGAATGAGCGGTGAAAGTGTCAATATTGAGGCTCGGATGATTGGGGTGAGTTACGATGATGAAACGCCTCGATCGCTTTCTCTAGGGTTGGATAAATACGTTCGATTGAGATCGTCTCGGATAGATATCCTTTTTTTAATTGCTGATCTAAATCTTGCTTCACCCGTGCCATGGCGAAAGTAACCATCGTCATATCTTCTCCTGTCATCGAAAATGTCCCGAAAATCTCGCCACCCGCTCAACTGCCGGTAGGAATAATTTTTCGCTGGTTTAACCCAGTTTTTTCTAGAACCGAGAAATTTATTCGCCAAGATATTAGTGAAACCAAATTAAATTGTATTCAGTAAGGATTAGGGGAAATTCTGTTAGAGAAGCAACCCTCTGGGGGGGGTTAACTTCTTAAACAATTCATCTACTTTGACTTGTAACGCGCCTAGGGTGATGGGAGCGTCAATTGATAAATATTCTCTAATTTCTTAAGCCATAATTAAAACTCAATAACTTTAACCAGAGGCGGGGATTGTCTTTTTCTAGCCAGCTTTGGGAGTTTTTTAACCATTGAGGAAACCAGGAACCAAAAAGCAGATTTTTGACTCCATCAAGGCTAAAATCGAGATAGGAACCCAACCAACGTATTAAATCCTTACTGCCGGCCATTTCTGCTATCCATAACAGTAAAGTGGGGTTTTTTCTGGCCGCTTTAATTGCTAAACGGCTAAAGGTCAACCAATCGGTTTTATCCTTAATAAAGGTTTCAGAAACCTCCGGCGGTTCGTCGGCCAATAAACCGAAAAATGTGTTTAACATGGCGTTAATTCTTTGGGGTGGTAAAGTTTTTCCCGTGGGAACCATCATTCCTTTAGAAAATAACCAAGTTACTGCCACATTACTTTGATAAGCCCGCACATTTTCTAGGTCTTTAGCTGTTAGTAAATCGTGTTTTAATGCCGTATCCAAAAGATGGGTTAAGCGCTCTAAATTACGCACCAAAGAACCGAAACCAGTAAAAATTAAGGGTGATTGCAGGGAGGCGGCATCACCGATGGCTAAAATGCGATTAAAGGAGACAATTCGATCTTTTTTTCCTGTGCTAAAATGCCCCGGTATATAACCAAAGGTGGGTTTTTTCCAAGTTAATTTTTCTGGATCACACTGTCGATATTCGGGCAGAATAGTAAAGAAATCTTCGTACATTTCCAACAGAGAACCGGGGTTATCGGGATGGACTTGATGATAGTGAAATAGATAGAAAGTTAATTCTTTTCCTTCCCCCGGAAATAATTCCCAAATTAGTTGTCTGCCTTTAGAAATATCGCCATGGGAATTTAAGACATCGCCATAGTGAGAATCCCACACCACCGGATCGAATCCTTCTACTACTGCCCCCACTGTCGGACAGACACTATCAAAGGCACGCACTCCGTTTAATTGCCAAGCAATGGGGGAGGCAGAACCCATGGCATCAATCAATAAACGGCCTTTTATTTGTTGAATTTCTCCACCATGATTAAGGTTGACAGTAACACTATTGGCGGTAATATCAGCCTTGATAAATTCCGTTTGATCGAGAATTTTACCGCCATGATCCTGTATTTTTTTAGCGCAGGATTGCAGCAATTTATCAGAATTAATGGCGATATTTAAAACCGTGGGAGTATGGAGAATTTTGGCTTTCAGATGGGGGGGATTATTGCCATCAAAAAACTTATTAAAGCCATCGATGTATTCTTGGAAGATTAATTCCTCGAATTCTTCGTCCGTAAATAGACCTAAATTAATTAAACTTTGAAACTCCGATCGAGAGATATTCCATTCCCGATTCATCCGTCCGAAAGGTAGTCTTTCTACTAAGAGGACTCGATAACCTAATTTGGCCATCTGTGCCGCATGAATTGCCCCCAAGGCACCACCAATATAAATTAAGTCGTAGGTGATGGGATGATCATTTTCCTCACTGCTAGAGAAAATTACTGGCTGCGGTTGTTGGGGATTTTTGGCACTGTCGCGCCAACGTTTTTCCCACCAGTACAAACGTTCTAAATCTGCCTCCCCTTGGGGCATTTTGCGGAAGTAGTGAACCGTTAGGGGATAGTCCGCTTCTAAATCTGTAAAAATTGAGTGATTTTTTTGATCGATATTTGGTATCGTGTTATACTGCGGCGGGAAACGCTTTTGTAAAGCTCGATCGATCTGCCGAGTTAGGGATGTTTCTTGATTATGCGATCGCTCACCCCAGCGGAAAACTTTTAAATAAGTAGTCCGTTGCAGCGTCCAGACAAAAATCGATAATTCGATCGCCTCCGATAAGCGCAATCTCACCCCGTTAGGTGTATTTGTCTTAACACCATTTGCGGGTTGCCAATCGGATTGTAACCACTGACAAACGGCGATCGAGTCAGGAGTCGGAATTTCTCTGTAAAGTATTTCTTTCATCTTGATTTAGCTGTTAAACCCAAAAATCGTCTGATTACGCTAGACTACACAAAAAGTTTTCTGAAAAAAGTTTAAAAAACTTTACATACCCAGATTAATACACAGCCTACCCCATCTGATTATGAATTATCCCATCCCGACTACCCCCGAAGAAATTGCCGCCCTCCGACAGCGTCCCGTCGATGAGGAGATGATCGCTGCCGTGATTGCGGGAATTATTAGAATGGCCCGCGCTCAGGGTCAATCTCTCGATGATCTGACTGAAGAAATTCTCGCAGAAGACCAGGTTTTAGATCAAGTGCAACGACGTTGGTTAAGTCAGCTTTTGACTAATGCTTGGCAAAATTTAGCTGAATGGGTGTAATTGGGCGATGGAATGGCTAACAATCACTCTCGCTAGTGTTTTGACCCTGTTAACTCCCGCAGGGGCAATTATTGATACGGTTTTAGCTCATACCCTTCGCTCCCAAGTCCAAAAAGTGGAACAATTAGCCGTGAGGGTCGATAATACTCCCAATTATCAGGCTCTGCAAGGCAAAATCGATCGAGTTCGCATTTCTGCACGGGGAATTTATCCCCTTGCTGGTGTTCGCATTGAGAAGATCGAGCTAGAAACTGAGCCAATTAGCCTCGATTTGCGGCAATTACAGCAAAAAAACAGCAGTTTAGCCGCCGCCTTGCGCCGACCAGCTGCGGGGGCATTGCATCTTGTCCTCACGGAAACTAATGTTAATCAAGCTTTACAATCGCCAGCGGTCAAAGAACAAATTCAGACCCTGATTAATAATCTGATTCCCTCTAGGGACGAATTTGGTGGCACAAAATATCAACTTAGTCAAGCAAATTTTAATTTTCTTAATAATAATCGAGTTGCTCTCAGACTGCAGCTGGAGACCCAAAGACCGGACGAACCGGCAGCCAGCCTTGATATTAGCTTAGAAGTGGGATTTAAGCTAGTGCAGGGGCGAAAAATCGAGCTTATTGACCCCACAGCCACTCTTAATGGTCGTCGCATCTCCTCGCGCCTTCTCAAGGGGTTTGCCGAGGGTATATCCACCCAGTTAGATTTAAAAAACTTCGAGAAACAAGGAATTATCGCCCGCCTTCTCCAATTGCAGATCGACGATGATAAGCTGAGTATAGCCGCCTTTGGCAGAATTGAACCTCGATCGGGGAACCCCAATTAAATTTAACGGTCAGAAAACAGGAGATCGGAAGTGGGAATTATGAATTATGAATTATGAATTATGAAGTGGGGTGGTGGGGAAGTAGGGAGACCACTTCGTGCGCGTTGCGGGGGGAGAATAAAAGCGTTCGACTGATAACTGATAACTGATAACTGATAACTGATAACTGATAACTGATAACTGATAACTGATAACTGATAACTGATAACTGATAACTGATAACTGATAACTGATAACTGAATTATGCCTAGTTCTCGCTCTAGTGATAAAATCTCTTTACCTTGGATGATTGGTATTGGCCTCGCTTTATTTACTGCTGGTGGGTCCACTGCTTGGTTTGCCGTCCATCACCTATCTTCCTCCCAGAAAACTAGCGAAAACCCGATTGAATCTCCTACTCCGGCGCCGATAAGTCAATCACCAATTGTTGAACCGGTTTCTCCGAATCCGGTGAAGACAAGTCCGACAGCAACTCCTGCAGCTATTCCTATTAGGGAAACTCGACAGGTTTATTGGTTAAAAGTGACCGATACGGGTAATCAATTAGTCAGCAAAGAAATTACCGTTCAAAAAGCTGATAGCCGCGAGGAAGAGTTAACAGCAGTATTGAAGATTCTATTAGCCGGTCCAAGTAATCCTCAGGATATGACTACTATTCCTTCCGGGACTAAATTACTGGATTTAAAAGTAGATAAAACGGGAATTAAGGTTAATCTCTCGCGCGAGTTTGGTAATGATGATGGCCCTGATATGTTAATCGGTCGTTTGGCACAAATCATCTATACTACTACTACCGAGGATCCCAATGCCAAAGTCTGGATTCAAGTGGAAGGAAAACCCCTAGAATTATTAGGAGAAGGCCACGGTATTGAAGTTGCCCAACCGATGACTCGTAAGTTTTTTGAGGAGAATTATCAATTGTAAGTTGTCCGCGCATTTAAATTGTTTGTTGCGATAGCGAATTGAGGTTAACTAGGGGGATTACTGGGGGGATAGGGAAAAAGAATTGGATAGGGAATTTTAATTCCTTCTTGCTGATAGCGTCGGTGTAGGAGTTTAATAAATTCGTGTTTAATGGTGAGATGTTGAAAAAACTCTTCTTCTACCACCTTGAGATAAACTGTTAGCACAATGCTATAGTAATCGAATTTGCGGTAAAGGATCAAGGGTTTATAGTTACCGAGGTGAGGTTGCAATAACTGGGTGATTTCTTGTATAACTTCTAGGGTAACTTTTTCGACTTTTTCTAAGTCACTATCGTAACTAATGCCCACTTCCACGGGAACCAGTAGGGAGTGATCTGGTAAACTATAGTTACGGAAACTAGAAGAAATGATCTGAGCATTGGGAATAACCAAAAGATTATTGGTAATTTCTTCGACTACTGTGCATCTTAAATCCACATCTCGCACATAACCAGCTTCTCCCGTTCTCAGTTCAATATAATCTCCCGGTCTAACTTTTTTAGAAGTGATAATATTAATACCTGACATTAAATTAGCTAGGGTATTTTGGAGAGCTAAACCGAGGGAAACACCCCCAATACCAAAGGCAGTAAGCATCGGAGTTATCGAAATGCCAATCGAGCTTAAAATCAGCAAAAAACCGCAGCTAAAAATCAGAACTTTGGCGAGAAATTCAAATAGGGAAGTTAGGGAAGAAATGCCATCATCTCCCGTGGTATAAAATCGTAATATTTCCACGGATAATTGGGCAATAACCCAAGTAGCTGAAGCTAAAAAAGCCACTAGCAGCAATTTTTTGCTCAGGAGAATCAGGTAAGGAAAGAGGGGAAGATTGGGAAGGGAGAGGGCAATATTTAAACCCAAAAGTCCGAACCAAAGTATGCTTAATCCACGAAGGGAACGTAAAACCCCTTCCGAGAAACGCAGGTTTTTTTCTCTGGCAATCGATAAAAGTTGACTGACAACGCGCTTTTCTACGAGCCATCCCAACAGCAGGAAACTGAGGACGATGGTGATAGGTAGGATAATATAGGGCCAATCTTCCAGTCTGGTTAATAGGTTCATTGCTAGAGGGTTAGAAAAAGATGCACTTTTGTCTTATATTATTCTCCATTTGCCTATCTCTAGCAGCGGCGGTGGAATTTTGGGGCAAAAAGTTGCAAAATGTAAAGAGAAACTCACCTTTCCTTCGGCGGCCTTCGTGAATAGTCAGTTAGTCAAACCAAAATTCGGGCTTTATCGATTCTTAATGGTTATAATCGTGGTTTTGTTGCTGATTAGCACCTTTTTAATCGCTTTTCATCTGGCTAAGATGTCGGATCCCTACATTAAGGAGGTGTTATCCCGACAAGGTAATGTCAGTCGCGGTTACGAAATCTTTCAAATTAACTGTGCTGCTTGTCACGGTCAGTTTGCTGATGGCATCGTCGGACCAAGTTTAGAGGAGGTTTCCCATCGCAAATCGAGAATTAGTCTGATTGAACAGGTAATTAGTGGTAAAACTCCGCCAATGCCCAAATTTCAGCCCGATCCTCAAGCTATGGCCGATTTATTGGTTTATTTAGAAAATCTTTCAAAAAAATGACTCTTGGCTGACGTTGATGGTAAGCTAGGATGCTTTGAAACTGGGTAGAGAGTGGGAAGTGGGGGAAGTGGGGGAATGGGGGAATGGGGGAATGGGGAATTTCAACTAAAACCCTAACACCCCAAAACCCTAACACCCTAAAACCCCCCGCAAAGCGCACGCAGTGACCACCCCAAAACCCAACCCCTTACCGATTGATAAATTTTACTTATATAGAAAAATTTTGCTTCTATTTGGGTACGCTAGTAGAGACACTTAACGATAAATACTTATGTCTTGGCATTCCCAAGTTGAACCAGCAATTATCCAAGGGGATTTCTGGCAAGTTAGCCAGTTTTACGAAGAACTGATAGAAAGAGAACCCCTAGAAATTAGTCATTATTGGTATTTAGGATTAGCCTATCTTTTAGAAGCTAGGGAAGAAGAAGCACAAACCACATGGTTATTCGTCCTCAGTCAAGGGGATGAACAGGAGGTGATGCTGTGGACAGCAGATTTAGTCAATATTTTGGATGGGGAAGCGCGAAGACAGTTAGAGTTAGGCAATTTAGAAACCAGTTGGTTAATTCGAGGACATATTCGCGAGATTAGTCCCGATAATATTGATAATTTACTGCGGTTTATTTTATTGGCAATTAATTTGAATTATTTCGAGAAAGAGCAGTTAAAAGCTTGGTTATTTGTCGATGTGTTAAAAATCAATGATTTCCAGAGTCTAGAGTTAAGTTTATTAGCAGAAGTTTTAGAAAAATTTCTCGATTCTCAGATACCAGAAACCGTCCCCTACTTAGAGGCAATATTTCAATCTAACTGTCAGCGACAAACTTTCATCAAAGTAGTAGAAACTAAATTACCTTCTCTAGCCATACCATTGGCTATTGATATTATTAATACTTGTTTAGCAGTAGAACCAGAGCAAATTTATCTGTTAGCTGAACTTTATCAATGTTATTTTGATAATCGAGATTTTCCCGCTGCTATCCAAGTAGCTAGTCAATTAAAAACAAGTTGTCAAGGGTTGCCTTCTCAAGCTGTCGCTGATTTTATTGCTCTTTATGTCAAATTATTTAGTGGTAATTGGGTCGATATTAAGGCAGATATTGAAGAATATGCAGAATCTTTGCAAAAAAGTATCGCTAACCGAGAATGTCCAAGATTATTGGATAAACCATACCTAACAATTTTATCCCCTCTAGTTTACCTAGAAGATAACCCAAGAAAAAACCGTTATATTAGTAATTGTGTAGGTCAACTTTTTCAGGAATATGTTCGCAATAATTCTAACTGTAATTATCAGCAAAAATCGACTATTAAGGATACCAATAAAGTTCTGAAAATTGGCTATATTGCCCATACTTTATATAATCATTCTATTGGATTAATCTCTAGATGGTTAATGAAGTATCATGACTATAATGAGTTTCACGTCTCGTTATACCTAGTATCTCAAAAAGAAGATTTCATCACTGAAAATTGTTTTAAAAATCAGGTAAATGCTTGCTATAATTTACAGATTGCTCCTCAAATAATTGCTGAAAAAATTAGTCAAGATAATATTGATGTTTTGGTAGATTTAGACAGCATCACTAATAACGCAACTTGCCAAGTCATGGCACTAAAACCCGCACCAATACAAGTGACTTGGTTAGGTTTTGATGCGTCAGGAATCCCCGCAATTGATTACTATCTCGCTGATAATTACGTTTTACCAGCAGATGCACAGGAATATTACCGAGAAAAAATTTGGCGCTTACCTAATTCCTATATTTGTGTGGATGGTGTCGAGGTTGCTTACCCCTCTCTCCGAAGAGATGATTTAGGGATTCCAGAGGATGCAATTAATTACTTAACCGTACAAACGGGGATTAAACGTAACCCTGAAACTATTCGACTTCAGCTACAAGTTTTAAAGGCAGTTCCTAATAGTTATTTGAGTATTCAAGGGTTAAGTGATGCTAAATCAGTGGAAAAATTATTTTTCAAAGTTGCCGAGGAAGAAGGAATTAATTATGAGAGATTAAAAATCTTACCCCTCCTCTATCCCACAGGAATTTATCGAGCAAATTTAAGGATAGCTGATGTGGTTTTAGATACCTATCCTTTTACGGGAGGAATGACAACTTTAGATGTGCTGTGGATGGGGATTCCTTTAGTTACAAAAGTTGGTCAACAATGGTCATCGAGAAATAGTTATACTTTAATGGTTAATGCGGGAATTAGTGAGGGTATTGCTTGGAGTGATGAGGAGTATATCGATTGGGGAATTAAGTTAGGTAAGGATGAACAGTTGAGACGCAAAGTTATCGCTAAATTAGATGAATCTAGAAAAAATTCACCGATTTGGAATGCACGTCAGTTTACTAAAAATGTGGAAAATGCCTATCGTCAAATGTGGCAAATCTATTGTGAAAGTTAATTAAGGAGAATTAAATCATGTCTTGGCAAAATGAAGTTAAAACCGCTTTAGAAAACAATCAATACGATATTGTTAGTCAGTTTTACGAAGAACTGATAGAAAGAGAAACCACAGAAATTAGTTATTATTGGTATTTAGGATTATCCTATCTTTTGCAGGCAAAAGAAGAACAAGCACAAGCTACTTGGTTATTTGTCTTCACTCAAGGAGATGAACAGGAAACTGATTCATGGATGCTAGAATTAAGCAATATTTTAACTACCGAAGCTAACCGACAATTAGAGTTAGAAAATCTAGAAATCAGTTGGTTAATTCGTAAACATCTACAGGAAATTAATCCTAGTTATCTCGATAATTTACTGCATTTAACCCTCGTTGAAATTAAATTAAATAGATTTGATCCTCAACAACTGCAAGAATGGCAAATACTAGAATTAATTACCCAGGGTTTAGTTAACTCTCAATTATTGGAACGGGTAGTAATTGCCGTTATACCTTACGCTCATGAATATACCATAGAATTAGTTCGGTTAAGTTTACCCTATCTTGGCAATTCTCCAGAATTACTTAATCACGTCATCACTGTCACCCGACACTTTGCTTTTGAGAAATATCAACCTACTTATTCCGTTGACTTAGCGGAAGCTTTTCTTCCCCTTTATGCAGAAAATTGGTACTTAGCAGTTAATTTATTTTGGTTTTATGTTGCTGTACCTGACTATGAAAAAGCAATAAGTTTAGTCAATAAGTTGAAAGAAAAAAGTCAAACAATTGATTTAAAAATGTTTAGTCAATCGCTCCTCTTTAGCGGTTCTTTACGAGCCTCAAAATGGAATGATATTCCTAGTATTTGTCAAGATTATAAACACTTAATTCAAGAATTTCTAAAAGAAAAGACTAAAGATATACATCCCTTAGTTCGGGGAGCTTTACTAACAGTCATGAACCCGATTTCTTACTATGAAGATAACCCGAAAGAGAATCGACCGCTTTTAAGTCAGATTGGTAGTTTTTTTCAAGAAACCTACAAAGAAATGCTGGGTTTTCAGGAGGAAAGTTTTGAAAAACCTAGAGAATATAATCCTGATAAAAAACTTAAAATTGGTTACATTGCCCAAACCTTAAAACGTCATCCCGTGGGTTTATTGAGTCGTTGGACTATTAATTATCACAATCGTGAACAGTTTGATATTCACCTTTATATGGTGAATCAACCTGTGGATGAAATAACGAAACAATGGTTTTCTAATCCCGCAGATAAAATCTATCATGCTACTGCTGATTCCCTAGCAACCTACCGCAAAATTAAAGAAGATAACATCGATATTCTTGTGGACTTAGATAGTGGTACTGGACCAATGGTTGTCCAAGTTATTGCCTTAAAACCTGCTCCTATTCAAGTTAACTGGTTAGGTTTTGATGGTTCTGGTTTACCCGCAGTAGATTATCTTTTAGCGGATCCTTATGTATTGCCAGAAAATGCCCAAGAATATTATCAAGAAAAAATCTGGTGTTTACCTCATGCTTTTGTCGCTGTGGATGGTTTTGAAATAGCCGTTCCTACCCTGCGAAGAGAAGATTTAGGTATTAATAACGATGCGGTTATTTACCTAAGTTCTCAAACTGCAATTAAGCGTAATCCTGCGATGATTCGCTTACAAATGCAAATCATTAAATCTGTACCTAATAGTTATTTCCTGATTCAAGGAGTTGCTGATGATAATTCCCTCTGGGATTTATTCTGTCAAATTGCCGCAGAAGTTGGGGTAGAAACTAATCGAATTAAGATGCTTCCTCTCTATCAGACGGAAACCTACAGGGCAAATTTAGCCATCGCTGATGTGGTTTTGGACACCTATCCCTTTAATGGTGGTACAACCACCTTAGAAACCCTCTGGATGGGAATTCCTCTCGTGGTTAAAGTGGGGCAACAATGGTCATCCCGTAACGGTTATACTTTAATGATGAATGCGGGAATAACTGAGGGTATAGCTTGGAGTGATGAAGAATATGTGCAGTGGGGAATTAAGTTAGGATTGGATAAACATTTAAGAGAAGAAGTCCGTTGGAAACTCCGAAAGTCTCGTCATACATCTCCCCTCTGGAATGCCAAACAATTTACCAGAGATTTAGAAAATGCTTATCGGCAAATGTGGAATATTTATTGTCAATCTTAGCGGATAAAAACTATGCAATGGCATCAAGACATACAAACCCATTTAAATGACAACAATTATCAAAGAGTAGTGCAGTTTTATGAACAATTAATTGAAACCAATTCTCTGGTGATTGAGGATTATTTTTATCTAGGATTAGCCTATCTTTTACAAGATAGAGAAGAAGACGCACAAGCTACTTGGTTACTGGTGTTGAGTCAAGCAGCCGAATCAGAATTATCGGGGTGGATAGAAACTTTAACTCAAATCTTAGATGCAGAGGCAACCAGACAAGAAAATTCCCAAAGATTAGAGACAAGTTATCTAATTCGATTGCAGCTACAAAATCTTAATCCTAGTTTTTTAAATAATCTCCTGCATCTGATGGAATTAGAAATACAATTCCAAATTTTTGCGATGGAAAAGTTCAATGATTGGTGTGTATTTGAACTGTTAGAAAATACAGCTACAGCAGCAATTAATCTTGATTTACTGCTGCGAGTGACGGAAAAGGTTTTAATCTACCCCTGTACTGATACCATCCACTTTTTAGAATTAGCAGCCTTACATATCAATAATCCAGAAATAATTGCGGACAAAGTTATCTCAGCAATTGTCAATTATGCTTATCAACAAAAGCAAAGTGTATTTGCCATTAATTTAGTAGAACTTTGTTTGCGCTTTCTACCAGAGGATTTATACCTACAAAATAGTTTGTTTAATCTTTATAAAACCACCACTGTTGACTATAAAAAATCTCTAGAAATTGCCGATAATTTTTATAAAAGTTGCCAGACAACTACTGAAAAGCTCTTGGGAATTTCTCTAGTGATTGGTATTTTACAAGCTAAGGGAGACTGGGGAAATTTACCTAAATTTATCGATGAATTAATACAATTAATCGAGGGACAAATTAATGCTAAACAATTTAATGCACTTCCCTTTATTATCGACTCTATTTTGGGAGTTACTAGCTGTCTTCCCTACTATCAAGATAATCCCAAAATTAATCGCTATTTACAAAGTAACCCAGCGGAAATTTTTCAAGCAGATGTAAGAACCCGCTATAAATATATTGCTCCTGTTTCTTCTCCAAAATCTCCAGCAAGAAAAATAAAAATTGGTTATATTGCCCATACTCTCCGTCGTCATTCTGTGGGTTGGTTAAGTCGCTGGTTATTTCACTATCATAATCGAGATAAATTTGAAATTTACACCTATTTTGTCAACCAAGCAGCAGAGGAAATTACTCAAAAATGGTTTAAAAATAACTCAGATTATAGCTATAACTTGCCAGCAAAAATTTAACAAATAACTGTCCAAATTCGTCAAGACAAATTAGATATTTTAGTGGATCTTGATAGCTTAACCAATAATACAACTTATCTAGTAATGGCCTTAAAACCCGCACCGATACAAGTAACTTGGTTAGGATTAGATGCCGCTGGAATCCCTGCTATTGATTATTTTATTGCCGATAACTACGTTTTACCCAAAAATGCTGAAGAAATTTATTCAGAAAAAATTATCCGACTTCCTAACTCTTATTTATCCGTGGATGGTTTTGAAGTGGGTGTTCCCACTAGGAGAAGAACTGATTTAAATATTCCCGATGATGCTATTATTTATCTGACCGTGCAATCGGGATTAAAACGCACCTTAAACATGATTTGTCTGCAATTGCAGATTCTTCAACAGGTTCCTAATAGCTATCTTTTAATCAAAGGTTTTGCCGACAAAGAAACCATTCGAGAATTATTTCTCAAAAGTGTCGACGAATTGGGAATTAGTCAAGATAGATTAAGATTTTTGCCCAATGATTTCAATGAGGAAACCCATCGCGCTAATCTAGGAATTGCTGATATAGTTCTCGATACCTATCCCTATAGTGGTGCTACCACAACCCTAGAAACCCTCTGGATGGGGATTCCTTTAGTCACTAGGGTTGGTGAACAATTTGCAGCCCGTAATAGCTATACTTTTATGAAAAATGCTGGCATTAGTCAGGGTATAGCTTGGAATGATGAGGAATATGTGCAGTGGGGAATTAAGTTAGGATTAGATCAAAATTTAAGGGAAGAAATCCGTTATCAATTACGTCAATCTCGTCATATATCTACCCTCTGGAATGCCAAAAAATTTACCATAGATATGGAAAAAGCCTACGAACAAATTTGGCAAAATCATCACGATGATTAGGTGATTTATAAGTTAACAAATTTATCGGTAGCCTCAATTAAAGCACTACGAATTCCCACTTCTGTCATCGAATGTCCCGCATCGGGAACAATGATAAATTCCGCTTCCGGCCAAGCTTGATGTAATTCCCAAGCAGAAATCATCGGACAAACAATATCATAACGTCCTTGCACGATAACCGCGGGAATATGGCGGATTTTATCAACATTTTCGATCAGTTGGTTATCCGTCTCTAAAAAACCCTTATTGACAAAATAATGGCATTCAATGCGTGCAAAAGCTTCGGCAAAATTATCCTGACCGAATCTCTCGATTAAATTGTCTGCGGGAATTAATTTGCTGGTACTTCCCTCCCAAATTGACCAAGCTTTGGCAGCTTCTAGACGGATTTGGGGGTTATCGCTAGTCAGGCGCCGATAATAAGCGGCCAGCAAATCACCCCTTTCTTCTGGGGGAATAGGTGCTAAATAATTCTGCCAAATATCGGGAAAAATATAACTGGTTCCCTCTTGATAAAACCATTTTAATTCTTTTTCTCGCAGTAGAAAAATCCCGCGCAAAATTAAGCCTAAACAGCGTTCGGGATGGGTTTGACTGTAGGCTAAAGATAGGGTACTTCCCCAACTACCGCCAAAAACTACCCAGCGATCAATTTTTAATAATTCTCGTAGTTTTTCGATATCTGCCACTAACAACCAAGTGTTATTTTCTCTTAACTCAGCGTGAGGGGTACTTTTACCGCAACCCCGTTGATCAAAAAGGACAATTCTCCATTTCTGCGGATCGAAATACTGACGATAAATCCCTTCAATACCACCTCCGGGCCCGCCATGGAGAAATACTACCGGTTTACCCTGGGGATTGCCCACTTCTTCATAATAAATTGTGTGGAGAGCCGATACTTTTAAGTAACCAGTACAATAGGGATCGATCGCCGGATATAATTCTCTAGTCATATTTACAGCCTTTCTCATCAAGATGAAGTCTAACCTAATTTGCCATCTCCCCACACCCCTATACTTTTTAAACAGGAGAGCTAGTTTGACTCCCTTGGTCCCACTGGTGTTAGGCCCAGAGAGACCCTAATAGCTAAAGAAACTGCACGATTAGATACCAAAGTCTCTCACAGATAGAAGATAATCAATATTTATCAGTATTGGAAGCCTTCAGCATGGTTCATTTAACGCCCAATCCTAGCTATAGTCTAAGTCTCAAGATAGAAATCCCCAATCAAGCGGGAACCTTCGCTTCTGTCCTCAATGCGATCGCCGATGTGGGGGGGAATTTAGGGCAAATTTCTCTGATCGAACGCAATTTAAAGATTAGCACCCGCGAGATTATGGTTGATGCCGCTAGTACCGACCAAGCGGAACAGATTATCGCTGCGGTTAAAGCTCTACCAGATGTTAAACTTCTGAAAGTTTCCGATCGCACCTTCGATCTCCATCGTCGGGGTAAAATCTCCATTGAGAGTCGTATTCCCCTCACCTCCCAAGATGACCTGGCCATGGCCTACACCCCCGGAGTTGGTCGCATCTGCACCGCTATCGCTCACCAACCCGAACTGGTGTACTCATTGACCATCAAGGGCAACACCGTCGCTGTAGTGACCGATGGTAGCGCGGTATTAGGATTAGGAAATCTCGGGCCAGAGGCTGCCTTGCCAGTCATGGAAGGGAAAGCGATGTTATTCAAGGAATTCGCCGGAATTGATGCTTTTCCCATCTGTTTAGCCACCCAGGACCCCGAAGAAATCATCGCAACCGTCAAAAGAATCGCTCCGGTTTTTGGGGGTATTAACCTAGAGGATATCGGCGCTCCCCGCTGTTTTGAAATCGAGAAACGTCTGCGAGCGGAATTAAATATTCCCGTTTTCCACGATGATCAACACGGTACAGCGATCGTTTCCCTGGCTGCCCTGATTAATGCCCTCAAATTTGTCAAAAAATCGCTTGATACAGTCAAAATCGTCATTAATGGTGCAGGTGCGGCGGGAATCGCCATCGCTACTCTCTTTAAAACCGCAGGAGCCACAGATATAATCCTCTGTGATTCCCTTGGTATCCTCTCCCAAAACCGGGACGATTTAACCCCAGAAAAACAAGCTTGGGCCGTGGCTGCCAGTGGTAAGCTAGGGGATGCTCTCAAAGGTGCTGATGTCTTCTTGGGGGTGAGCGCACCGGGGGTATTGACTCCCGAAATGGTTAAGGGAATGGCTAAAAATGCGATCGTCTTTGCCATGGCTAATCCGATTCCCGAAATTCAACCGGAATTAATCAATGATTTGGTGGCCGTGGTGGCTACCGGACGCAGCGATTATCCCAATCAGATTAACAATGTTCTCGCTTTCCCCGGATTATTTCGCGGGGCCCTGGACTGTCGCGCTAGGGCAATCACCGATAATATGTATCTGGAAGCGGCCAAAGCGATCGCTTCTTTGATCACTCCTGCTAATCTTGATCGAGAGAATATTATTCCCTCGGTTTTTGATGGTCGTGTAGTTACGGCTGTGGCCGCCGCCGTTCAACAGGCTGCTCGTCAAGATGGAGTGGCCGGGGAATAATGTAATTATCGTGCAGGAGGGCAAGTAAACCGTGAAACCGATCGATGATATTCCCGAAGCTTTGCGGGACAGCCAGTACAGAAAAACTACTAATCCTAATGGTCTCATAACGATCGCAAGCGGTTTACTTGCTCTGGTGGGAACCGGCATAATTGCCATAGCAGTCTTGAATCGTCCCCCTGCTTCCGTAAAAAAACCGGTTATTAACCCCTCCCCCCTGATTAAAGCCACTCCTAGCCCGATTGAGAACATTCTAGGTCATTTACCCTATCAAGAGGCCCCGGAGACGGAATTAGCCCCTATTACTGGGGATGGTGCTATGCGTTTAAGGAAACCGGCAGCCAAGGCTTTTATCCAGATGCAGAGTGACGCGAGAAGGTCGGGGGTGATTTTAATGCCGATTTCCGCATTTCGATCAAAAGCAACCCAAGAAAAGCTCTTTTTTGAAGTTAAAAAACAACGCAATCAGCAAACCCGCAAACGAGCAGAAGTGAGCGCACCTCCGGGTTACAGCGAACATCATACTGGTTATGCGATCGATATTGGCGATGGTCGCGCTCCCGCAACGAATTTAAGTAGCAGTTTTGCTAATACTGCCGCTTTTCGTTGGTTGCAAAATAACGCTGCCCAGTATAGTTTCGAGTTATCTTTCCCTGAAAATAATCCCCAGGGTATTAATTATGAACCCTGGCACTGGCGTTTTGTCGGGGATAGTCACAGTTTAGAAACTTTTTATAAAGCCCAACAATTAGGAAAACAAAAATAAGATAACCTTATCGGCAATTGCGTCCTGTAGGGGCGAAGCATTCGGACAATAACCTATCGCTGAAACCAGAGATTTTCTATCCGAATGCTTCGCCCCTACTTTTTCAACTTTTTAGAAAAGCCAACAATTAGGAAAACAAAAATAGGATAACCTTATCGGCGATCAATGGCATTTTCTGGAATTAATTACTAAAATAGGATTATATTGTATTGTGAGTGTTTCTAATATGTCCAAGCCAGTAGAATACTTAACAAATGAGCAAGGGGAACGAGTTGGGGTTTTATTAGACTGGAACACCTATTCTCGATTTGCCAATTCATTAGGACTCGATGAAGATTGTTTGATTGGTTTGAGTGTGGATGAATTAAAAGCGCTGGCAAGTTGTCAATTGTTCCTCGTAGAGCAAACCCGTTTAGATGATTTAGTGACGAGAAATGCAGAATCTTTACTCTGCGCTGATGAAGTAGCTGAGTTAGATGAGTTGTTGGCAAAAACAGATCAATTAACAATTCTTAAAACTCGTGCCAGATATACGCTAAAGTGCTTGGAACAAGGTACGACGGCAGCGTGAGTGTTTATATTCGGATGGGGTTTTCCCGGTCTGACAGGAGAGAGGGATGCAGAAACTCCGATTCTATCTTGTAGGTCATGAACAAATCTTCTTAGCCTACAATTAAAATATTAAAAGCGTTAATCAGGGTTTCTTCTCGAACTAACAGACAGCATCAATGATTGACTGGACTCCCTATCTCAAATCAATCTCGGACTCGGAAAAGTACGCCCAGTGGGAGACATTTTACACCCTCACGGACGTAGAGGGAAAAACACGCCCGTCGAAAACTGCACCTTTAATGGATTTGCAGGTGCAGACGATTGAAAAAGAACCACAAAACCCACAAGAAAGAGCAGAAAGACCAGAAAAACCCGAAAAAGTTTTAAAACTTTTACGCGAATATGCGACTAATCACGTTCTTTTAAAAGGTCGTCCCGGTTCAGGAAAATCGACCGCTTTAGCCAGATTATTATTAGAAGAATCCGTAGGGGCGCAAAGCTTGCGCCTAAATCAACAAAATCAAGCTAAAATCATTCAAATTCCCATTCTCATCGAATTACGCTTGTATGAAACCTCAATTCTTGATTTAATTTTACAATTCCTGAAACGCCATAAATTAATTATTGATAGTAATACCCTAGAAAGTTGGCTGTTAGAAAATCAGAATTTTAGCCCATTATTATTATTTGATGGTATCAATGAATTGCCCTCAGATACTGCACGACAGAATTTAAAAAACTTTCGCCAGCAGTATGCAGAAATTTCGATGATTTTCACCACAAGGGATTTAGGCAGCGACGACTTAAACATTGAAAAAAAGCTGGAAATGCTTCCCCTGACTGAACCACAGATGCGGTATTTTGTCAAGACCTATTTGCCTGAAAAAGGCGAAGAAATGCTTAAACAGTTGGGAAATCGTCTCAAGGAATTGGGAGAAACTCCCCTACTTTTGTGGATGCTTTGTTCAGTTTTTGATAATAATGAAAACAAAATTCCTGCTAATTTAGGCTTAGTTTTCCAGATTTTTACAGGAATTTATGACAAGAAATTAAAAGCAGATGTTCCTACTTACCAAGAATCGCGCGATTGGTGGCGAGAATTGCTGCAAGTGTTAGCTTGGAAAATGACCCAAGGGGAGTCAAAAACCGAGATTCAGGTGGCTATTTCCCGAACAGAAGCAGAGGAAGAATTAAGCAAATTTATCAAAAATAAAGGATTCCCAGAATATTACAGTAAGCAGTGGTTAAAGGATTTACTGAAATATCATCTAATTCACCTAGAAGGTAATGATAAAATTGCTTTTCGCCATCAACTGATTCAAGAATATTACACGGCTGAGGAATTAAAGAAAAAGTTACCCCATCTCAGGGATGAGCAGTTAAAGTGGGACTATTTAAATTATCTCAAATGGACGGAACCTATGGCGTTGCTGTTGGGGTTATTGGATAATGAAACCCAAGCAAAACGGGTGGTTAAATTAGGTTTAGAGATTGATTTAAAATTAGGAGCGAGGTTCGCAGGAGAAGTCAACTTTAAGTTTCAAAAGCAGACAGTGGGGTTAGTGCTTGGGTTGGATGTACCGAAACAGTTTAAGGTGGAGTTATTGGGATTAACAAAGTCTAATCAAGTTGTTAATGAGTTACTTAAGGCTTTAAAAGACTCTGATTGGGGTGTTCGTAGGAGAGCAGCCGAGGCTTTGGCTGAGATTGGCTCAGAAACAGCTATTCCGGGGTTACTCAAGGCTTTAGAAGACTCTAATAGCGATGTTCGTGAGAACGCAGCCTTCGCTTTGGGTGAAATTGGCTCAGAAACAGCCATTCCGGGATTACTCAAGGCTTTAGAACACTCTAATTGGTCTGTTAGTGAGAACGCAGCCTTCGCTTTGGGTGAAATTGGCTCAGAAACAGCCATTCCGGGATTACTCAAGGCTTTAGAAGACTCTGATGATGATGTTCGTAGGAAGGCAGCCGAGACTTTAGGTAAAATTGGCTCAGAAACAGCCACTGCGGGGTTACTCAAGGCTTTAAAAGATTCTGATAAAGATGTTCGTAGCAACGCAGTCGTGGCTTTGGGTAAAATTCGCTCAGAAACAGCCATTGCGGGGTTACTCAAGGCTTTAGAAGACTCTGATGATGATGTTCGTAGGAAGGCAGCCGAGACTTTAGGTAAAATTGGCTCAGAAACAGCCATTCCGGGATTACTCAAGGCTTTAGAAGACT
>NZ_JADBUN010000113.1:0-6534 GCF_020245625.1 Microcystis sp. M049S2
ATTTGGTCGAAATATCTATATTACATTTTGGGCGCACGCGATGCGCCCCTACCATTGGCGCAATAATATTATTGTAGGGGCGAATTGCATTCGCCCTCTTTTAATCACTTTTACTGCTCACCTATATGTGAGAGAAAGTCAGAGAAAGGATTGAGAGTAAGACAAGTTTTAATTAATTCCTCCACTCCCAGGACTGGATAAATAGGGACTCCTAACTGATTAATAACAGTTTCTAGGGTGATATCATCTAAAAATACCGCTTCCCCATGCTTGAGCATGAGGGAGGGTAATAAAACCCCATCCCCAAGATTTTTACCTTGTAATCTTTTGAGAATATCTTGCCCGGTTAATAAACCCGTAACCGTGATTTCCTGCCCCCAATAATCACTATTTAAAGCCACTAATTCCACGGTTAAACCCTGCACCTTATTTAACTGTTTAACTAGGGGTTGAAAAGCTTGTTCTACGGCATTTCCCACTACCCATACCAACCGTCTAGAGGGAGTAATTTGAGCAGGCAATAACTTCTTAGCTGTCTTCTGGAAATCCCTAATAAATTGACGAATCGAGCCAACTCCGTTACCGATTTGGGGATAATCTTCGTAGTGAGATTGAGGTGGTAAATCGACTCGGGCAATTAAAAACCATTCATCGGCTAACCACACCACATTACTGCCAAATTCTTGACGAAATTTTTTCTGTAAAGTTTGGACTTGTTCAATCACTTCTCGCGCTTTTTCTTGGCTAACGGGAATTAATTCATCTTCTTGGGGACGAAAGCGGGTTAATCCCACGGGAACTACGGCAATCGACTCCACACAGGGAATATCTCCCCGATGAAAAGAAACCAGATCTAACAGGGTTCTTTCTAGATGAATTCCATCATTAATATTGGGACAAACTACCACTTGTGCATGAATTTGTAATTGTCTCGCTTGTAGCCATTTTAAATGGTCTAAAATTTGACCAGCGCGGGGATTTTTTAAGAGACGAATTCTCAGATCGGGTTCCGTGGCGTGAACGGACACAAAAAGCGGTGAGATTCGCATCTTTTCGATCCGCTGCCATTCTTTTGAGGTGAGATTAGTTAAGGTTAAATAACTGCCATAGAGAAAACTTAAACGATAGTCATCATCTTTATAGTATAAAGTTTCTCTTTTGCCCTCTGGTTGTTGATCGATAAAGCAAAAAGGACATTTATTATTACACTGAATTAAGCCATCAAAAAGGGCGGTTTCAAACTCTAAACCTAAGTCTTCATGATAATCTTTTTCGATTTTTACTTGGTGAGTTTTGCCCTGACTATCAAGCACTTCTAGGGTTAAAAATTCATCGGCACATAAAAATTGATAATCGATTAAATCCCGGGGACGATTACCATTAATAGAGACGAGCGCATCCCCGATTTCAAAACCCACCTCGGCGGCGATCGAATCTGGGATGACACCACTAATTTTAGCTGGACGAATAGTTAATTCACTCATATTTTTAGGTTGCCATCCAATTATTTAACTGCATTTCCCAGAGAGTCTTTGGCTACATCTCACTTTTGTCAACCGTTCTTCTATCTTATCAAATCTATTATCTACCTGATCAAATCTCTCATCGATCCGTTTTTCCAGAGAGTCAATTTTCCCCTCAATCCTTGTCAGAAATGCTTCTGGGCAATAAGTGATACTAAATCCGTTGAGTAACGCACAGAAAAGGGGTTTCTCTGAGAAACCCCTTTTCTACTCATGCACTCATGCAAAAAGGGGAATAAATAATCAATTTTTAATAACTGGATTTAGTATAACAGGAAAAAACCCCATCTTTCTTCAAGATAGGGTCAGGTAAAAATCAAATCAATTTAAACAGTAACAGGTTCTCGATCGAGGGGTTTAACGCGCTCGAGCAGTGCTTGCAATTGTTCCCCTTCAATCACCTCTTTACTGAGGATTTCTTGGGCAATTTCTTCGAGCAAATCGCGATTTTGAGCAAGAATATCCAGGGCCTGCTGATGACCATTTTCGACAATCTCTTTCACTTCATTATCGATCGCTTTGGCCGTGTCATCGCTCACCAAGCGCCGAGGATTCATCATACCATCTCCCAGAAAACTATTCTGTTGACCTTTTTCGTAGGCTAGAGGACCGAGAGTCTTACTCATACCATAGGTCGTCACCATGCGTTCGGCCAAATCCGTCGCCCGCTGTAGGTCATTAGCGGCCCCAGTAGTAATACTACCAAAGACAATTTCTTCGGCGGCCCGACCACCTAAAAGAGTAGCAATTTGGTCGCGTAATTCCGTATCATCCATAAGGAAACGGTCTTCCGTGGGCATTTGCAGGGTATAACCGAGGGCTGCCATACCGCGAGGCACGATCGAAATCTTAGCAACTTTACCCCCTCCCGGCATAACTGCACCGACGAGAGCGTGACCAACTTCGTGATAAGCGACGATTTTCTTCTCTTTTTCCGAGAGAACCCGGCTTTTCTTCTCTAAACCCGCCACTACCCGCTCGATTGCCTCATTAAAGTCCTCTTGGGCGACGGTGCTGCGTTGATTGCGGGCTGCCAATAAAGCGGCCTCATTGACTAGATTAGCTAAGTCAGCACCGGCAAAACCGGGGGTACGGGTAGCAATCTGTTTTAAATCCACACCCGATCCTAATTTTACCTTACCTGCGTAGATTTCGAGGATTTTTAAGCGACCGGCCAGATCGGGACGATCAACTAACACTTGGCGATCAAAACGGCCGGGGCGTAAAAGGGCGGGATCAAGAGTTTCGGGGCGGTTAGTGGCGGCCAGCACGATCACCGTCGCATCACCGGCGTTAAAACCGTCCATTTCCGTCAATAATTGGTTTAAAGTCTGTTCTCGTTCATCGTTACCCCCCATAAAATTACCGTTAGCGCGAGATTTACCGATCGCGTCTAATTCATCGATAAAAATAATACAGGGGGCTTTTTTCTTGGCCTGTTCAAACAGATCTCGCACTCGGGCCGCCCCTGCACCGACAAAGAGTTCCACGAATTCCGAACCCGAGATACTAAAGAAAGAAACTCCCGCTTCTCCCGCTACTGCTTTCGCCAGCAGGGTTTTTCCTGTCCCCGGCGGACCGACTAGGAGGACACCCTTGGGAATCCGCGCCCCGATTTGAATGTAACGTTGGGGATATTTGAGAAATTCGACGATTTCGGCCAATTCAGTTTTCGCTTCTTCCACACCGGCCACATCTTTAAAAGTGGTTTTGGTGGTGTCTCCTTCCACATAGACTTTAGCGCGACTTTTGGTAATCGATAAAGCCCCGGCCGGACCACCGCCACCGCTGCGAGCGAGGAAAAATTGCCAAATACCGACAAAAATCAGGGGAGGAATCACCCAACTAAGGACACTACCAATCCAGCCATTTTTTGGCGGTGGTGCGGCGGCGAATTCTACGCCCTTGGCTTCTAGACGTTTGGGCAATTCTAGGTCAAAAATCGGTGTAGTGCTGAAAATTCGTCCGTAGTTGCCCTCTTGGTCGTTTTTAAGCTGATAACGAATCTCATTCTGTCCCACGGATACCCTAGCAACGTTGCCATCTTCCACTTGGTCGATAAAAAGACTATAGGGAACTTTGGGGACGCTAGGGCCAAATAATTGCGGAAAAAGGAGGTTAACAATCAGAAATAAGCCGCCCACGGCTAATAAAACATTACCGATCAGGCGGGATTGTGAAGGAGGTTTGCTTTTTATACTCATTGCTGGGCCTGATTCATTAAAATTAGTCTCTATACTTCCCCCATTGTAGGCTGTTGACTGCTCAAGTTCAGATTGAATCAGGCGGGGGGATTACCGTCGTCTTCGGGCGGTTTTTGCTCTAGTAAAGCCTCTAGACGAGTTTGGGCAAGCTCAAAATCCGGCGCAATCCCTAAAGCTTTTTGATAACAGGCGATCGCTGCTTGGGTTTCGCCCAAATTTTCTAGAGTACTGCCGCGATTGTACCAAGCTTGATAAAAATTATCGTCCGCTTCTAGCACCTGTTGCCAACAGTCTAAAGCCTCTTGCCAACGTTGCAGTCCGTATAGGGCGCTGCCCCTAGCGTTAATGATTTGGTGATCGTTGGGGGTGATTTCTAGGGCGCGATCATAACTATTTAACGCCTCTTCGTAGTTACCAATCATGGCTAAGGCACTACCACGATTATGCCAGGCCGAGGCTAATTGGGGGTCGATCTTTAAGGCCTGTTCCCAATCGGCGATCGCATTTGACCAATTGCCTAAATTTGCCTGTTCTAAGCCCTGATGAAACCAATCTTCGGCAGTTTCAGGGTTTTTACTTTCCTGTGAGGAAAATTGAGCGATCAGACTATCAATAATGCTTTCTGCGTCCTTATTTTCGATGCCCAATTGTTCGGCGATTTGGCCCGCTAGGGTAGGATCGTTTTGCAGACGGTTAAATAATTGATCGAGGGTGAGGGTTTCTAATTGGGGATTTTCTGGGTCATTACCGTTAAAATTGCTAGTTTCACCGGAATATAAGAAATTTTCTGGGGTTTGCGGCTGGGAATAACTGCCCGGGGCCTCATCGTCGCCGGCGTATTCCCAGATTAAAGTGGCAGTTTCTTTGGTGTAGAGTTGATAACCGATCTCGTAGGAAGCTTCACCAATACGTTCAATACCGGGGAAAGCGCGAGCTAATTCTCCTAAACGAATCATTCTGGTGGCGAGAATTTGGTTAAGGGAAGCGGAGGATTGCAGACGAGTCCCAAAACGCTCTAACCATTCTACCCAATCTTTTTGCCGACCTCGATCGCCCAATTTCTCGAAAAATCTCAGAATTCTGCCTTCGTGCCAACCGTGGGCCACTCCATCGAGTAACTGCATATAGAGAAACTCGTAATCTGTATCGGTTAGGGGAACAGATTCGATCGCTTGTACTTTTCCCTTTCCCCCTTGTCCCCCCAAAAGTCGGGTAAAAAAGTTTTCTATCGCACGCCAAAGTTTTCTTAAAAGTCCCTGCATTCTAATCTCGACACTGGTTTTATTAATCTTGCAAGCGTAACCCAATTAGTCTAGCAGTTATCAGTTATCGGGGATTGACTCTCCCCCGCTAACCGCTCGCGCGGTGTAGCGGGGGATTCTCGGTTCTTAGGCTTTTAACTAGATCGACCGAGTTTAACCCAGTCGATCCCCGTCAAATCGCCTCCGCGAGCGTTTTCTAACACGGTCAGTCCGACCGCGTTTTTTCCTCGGTTCTCAATTACCTTCGCTGATGCCGTATCTCTCGGTTCAATGTGGCCGCAAGAATCACACCGGTGAACTCTTTCCGATAACGCTTTTTTACCAGTAATTGCGCCACAATTCGGACACTCTTGCGAGGTTCCGTTTTTATCAACCTTAAGATAATATTTTCCCCGTTTCCAAGCGACAAACGGTAATATCTCGTTAATAAAACTACCGATACCTGAATCCAGAGATTGTTTTCTAACGATCCCTCTAGACCAGGAAACGAAGTTAATATCTTCAACAAAGATATTATCAGCGAGATCGCAAAGGTAATGAGCTAACTTAAAATGCCAATCTCTACGAGTATTAGACACTTTTTCGTGTAATCTCGCTATCTTATCTTGGAGTTTCAACCAATTGTTCGAGCCTTTGACTTGATGTTTCAAGCGTCTTTGTAGCAATTTAAGCTGACTCTGTACTTTCAACAAAAATCGAGGGGCTTTGATTAAATCTCCCCGTGAAGTAGCGACAAAACTCTCAATTCCCGCGTCAATTCCTAAACAGGTCTTCCCTACTGTCATATCGGGAACTAATTCCGTAGATTGGAAAGAAACCAAAACGTAAAATCCCGACGCTTTTTGGATAATTCGAGCTTGTTTAGGCTCAAACCCAGACGGGTACTCCCTAGATTTCCTAATCCGAATTTTTCCCAATTGTGGAAAATTTAAGTATTCGTCACCTAGAAAATTTTTCGAGAGCGCGGGGAAAACAAAACTTCGCATCTTTTTCTTAAATCTAGGAAAGCCGAAGCCTTTCGATTTTATATGGTCAAACGCTTTATCTACAGTTTTTAAAACTTGCTGTAAGACTTGAGCGTTAACCATCTTTAATATCGGGTAAACTTTTTTAGCTTCCGTTAGATTTTTAGCTTGAACGAAGTAATTTGGATAGGGTTGATCCGCAGGAATTATGTACTCAGAAACTAGCGAACAGCGATCCGCAAGACACTTTCGAGAGTTTAACCAATCTTTCCGTTCCGAGAGCGCGTAATTATAAACGCTCTTACAAACATCAAGAATGTGGACAATCTCTCGTTCCTGTTTCTTGTTTACCTTTAGTTTGTACTGGTAGGTAAGCGTTATCACTGTCGTTAGTTTCGTGATGTGATGTATAGTCAAATTGTAACACTTACTGCCTAGTATATCAACTAATTACAATCATGGACCAAACTAATCGCTAACCTTAAAACAGTTAGTAGTCGCTTAATTAGACAAGAATTTCCGGATTTGGCGGCAAAGTATTTCGACAACAAACCCTATTTTTGGGCGGGAGCTTATTTCG
>NZ_JADBUN010000114.1:0-18549 GCF_020245625.1 Microcystis sp. M049S2
CTGTCATGTCAAACTATCAACAACTCATACTTGTAAAGCTTGTATAATAGGGCTTTGAGTTTTTGTTAGATTGATATTTATCAACTTTAGAGCATTGCTGGACAGAGAGGGAGCTTGGGGAGTTTTCTACAGTGTAAGTTCGGAAGAACCGTAATAATTTTATCTTGCTGAGTTTTGGGATGCGATCGTATGATCACTTCCACCGCATCTCCAGCGTGAAAAGGTAATTCTTTCAATAATACTGTCCCATCTTCAGTTAAAACTGTTTGTATTTTGTAGGTATTCATAATTGAGACTCTTGAGATAAGGAACCACAAAGGCACAAAGGACACAAAGGAAGGGTTGTTTATTGGGGAGAGGGTTTGTATTCGTTGGCTAGTCCGTAATCTTTGGACAGGAGGTGACTAGACGATTGTAGGCGATCGCATCGGTAGTCCAATTTTTTCTGGCGCATAAGCTATAAATAGGCGAGTTCTTTGGCTAAAAGGAATCACTTAAGCGTGTTTACGTCGGGGTAGGCAAGTATTTTTTCATCTACTGTCAGGAGGGGACAATTGTGAACCTTCGCTGTGGCGACAATAATTTGGTCGGCTGGATCGTTATGAAATCCAGCAAGTTGAGTTGATTGCACGATAATGGGTAACGTCAGTGGAAGTAATTGAACACCTGGATAAGCGATCGCATAATTGAGCCACTCATCGACCGGATAAGATAACTCCACTCGGTTCTTCTCAACTAATTTAGCAACTTCCCAGCAAGAAAAAATACTAACTCCAAGCTGACTAACCTGATGCTCTAAAATTAATTGTTCTAGCCGTGCTGTGAGACGTGAGCTACTGTCAACCCACCAGAGCCAAATATGAGTGTCCAAAATAATCATTTTAGAACTTCCCAGTCTTCTGGTGGAATAGCTGGTTCAAAGGGATCATCATAACGAAGGACAGAACCTTTCAAGGAATGTATTAGTTTTTCCTGACTAGATGATAACGATGTTTTAGATTGCTCTAAAATAATAATTTCCACCGCATCTCCAGCCTGAAAAGGTAATTCTTTCAATAATACCGTCCCATCTTCAGTTAAAACTGTTTGTATTTTGTAAGTATTCATAATTTAGACTCTTGGGATAAAGAACCACAAAGGCACAAAGGACACAAAGATTAATTGTTGACAAGGCGTTTGATGCCTTGTTTGAGAACGGGAACGTTAAAATTAATCAGTAATCCTAGCCAAAGCCGGCGTAATTTGAGATAGGTTAACAACTGGGCCTCGTGAATGGGGGTAAGTTGTTCAACAGTTTTCAGTTCGACAATAACCAGATTTTCCACCAATAGATCGAGACGATAACCACAATCAAGTTTAACACCGCGATAAATCACTGATTGAGGAACTTGACGCTCCACCGCTATCCCCCTATCCAATAACTCGTACTCTAAACAGGCCTCATAGGCTGACTCCAATAGTCCTGGCCCCAACTCCCGATGAACAGCGATCGCCGCCCCAATAATCTCCTTAGATAAATCATTAGCCCTCTCATCCATAACCTTCGTGTCCTTCGTGCCTTTGTGGTTCTTCTATCTTCGTGTCCTTCGTGCCTTTGTGGTTAATCCCCTTAGTGTCCTTCGTGCCTTTGTGGTTAATCCCCTTAGTGTCCTTTGTGCCTTTGTGGTTAATCCCCTTAGTGTCCTTCGTGCCTTTGTGGTTAATCCCCTTAGTGTCCTTCGTGCCTTTGTGGTTAATCCCCTTAGTGTCCTTTGTGCCTTTGTGGTTAATCCCCTTAGTGTCCTTCGTGTCTTTGTGGTTCAATCATATCCCCCCTCTCCCATAACTCTCCCCAATCATAATTAACACTACACGCCCCAAAATCCGGCTCTCTCTGGAATGGCCGGCGCACATATCTGACCTGAACCTCCTCTGAGGGAGAAACCGAAACCAAGGCCAGCAGAAAATCCTCTGGCTTGTTAAAGGATGCAAGGATCTCGTTCTTGGTGACAGTCACCGTCTCTGCTCCTTCTACTCTACCCTTGACTTCGATAAACCGTAAGCGGCCTGTTCCGGTCCTGCGCGATTCGATGTCATAGCCGCACTTCTCGGCGCTCACATCCCGCGGTTCATACCCCAAAGCTTTTTCGGCCGCCATGACTGCCGCCATTGCCAGCTGCTCGACGCGCTTTGTCTCCCGGGCAAACATTGGCTTGCCTAAAAGTCGCCCTAACAGTCCCCCCGGTACGATGAGGGCTGCTCCCACCACCACTGGCGGCGATGGGGATAAATGACGCTCCTGCTCCAATTCAGACAAGCGCTTTTGCAACCGCGTTTGTAGTTCATCGGCCCGCATCTGGGCTTTGTTGGAATTGATCCGCGCATTTGTCTTCCCCGCTTCTTCCTGTAGGCGCAACTGGGCTGCCCGATGGTCCCAGTAGTTGATCTCCTTAGTCAGACGGTCTTTAACTGCTATAAGGGTCTTTTCAATTAACTCTTCCTTGCGCTGCCGTACCTCCTGAAGATGGGAAGAGACAAGGTTAGCGATCGCATAATTGCGGGCCTGGCTCTCAATCTCATTACCGATAGGGAGAGAATCAAGGATCGGCCCTAGGATCGCCCGCTCCTCCTCCTGCAAAGGACGATAATCTAGATAAGGGGCATACCCAGCATCCCTCTCTCCCTGTCTCTGTGGTGCAAACAGAGGAATTTCCACATACTGCATTCGCCGCGACACCACCCGCCGTCTGCCATCGGGATTTAGCCGAGCGTCTTGAATGGCGTGTTCTAAGTACACCAGCGCCCGAATTTCCTCCCTCGGATCACTGTCATCAACTAGGATAGCCCCCCGTCTGAGTAATTCCCGATGCCGTTCCAAGACAAGATCGATAGTGGCATCTAACAGGGGATGGCCGGGACAGACAAAGGTAGCAACGGGTTTACCCGGAACACTAATCAGGTCTTTATCAAAACAGATGCGCTCATAGCGTTTGAGAATTGGCTCTCCTATCCCTAAAGAGCGGTCTCTGTTACGGATAACGGCGGGGACGTTGGTAATCTCGTATCGCTTTGGCTCTCGCTGGCGTAGGGTGCCGCCTAAGCGTTGGAAGGCTTCGAGGAAAAATGCGGCGATGAAGTGCGGCTGTAACCGTCTGGCTTCGGCTCGCTCCATATCTTCTCGAATTTTCTGAACCTTGGAAGCATCGATCGAATCGCGTGCTAGGGCGCGTTCTTCCAGCAATTCCCTTAGTCTCTCTTGATCGAGCTTTTCAGAGATGACCTGGTTTGAGCCTGCTTTTATATCTGGGCGATCGCCGTAACGGATGGCTTTGATGAGAAGTTCGCGCAATTCTTTTCCCGCAATGGCTTTGCCTAATACATCAAAGACCCGTCCGCCTAAGGCTTTTTGTTCGGCTTCGAGTTTTTCGAGGAGTGTCCGATAGACATCTCCCTCGCGGGTTTCGTGGGCCACCAAATTCCAGAGATGACAAACCTCGGTCTGTCCAATTCGGTGAATGCGACCGAATCGCTGTTCTAGGCGGTTTGGGTTCCAGGGTAGGTCATAATTGACCATGAGATGCGCTCGTTGCAGGTTGATCCCCTCTCCGGCGGCATCGGTGGCCAGAAGTACCTGTACTCCTACGTCTTGCTTGAAGCCTTCTTCGGCTTTTTTGCGGTCTTCCCGACCCATGCCACCGTGAATGGTGACAACAGCTTCTGGGTTGCCAAGGAGTGTACTGATCCGCTCTTTCAGGTAGTTGAGGGTGTCTCTGTGTTCGGTGAAGACGACTATTTTGCGGCGGTATCCTCCTGCATCGAACATCTCTGCTTCATCCTGCAGAAGATGGGAAAACTCTTCCCACTTACGGTCTTTTCCGCTCCGTCGAACGGTATTGGCTAGGTCTTCAAGCTTTTTCAGCAGGGCGATTTCAATCTGTAGTTCGGCAATGGTACGCGATGCTGTGGCCTGATCGACCACCTCCTCGACCGTAGCCTCCCGCTCGCTGCTATCGGTATCCTCAAAGTCGTCATCGATGTCGTCTTGGTCAAGGACGGTAGCAAATTCTATCTCCAGCGACTGGCCTCGCTTGAGCAGTTCTTCTTCTCGGAGTCGCTTTTGTAGCCGTTCTCGTCGTCGTTTCAAGGATTGATAGATGGCTTCCGGAGAGGAGGCGAGGCGGCGTTGCAAAATGGTGAGGGCAAAGCCGACTGTCCCCTTGCGCCCGTCGTTGGCCAGGGCTTCGGCTCGGTCAAATTCTTCGCGTACATACTCGGTGACTCGACTGTAGAGGATCGCTTCTTGGTCGGAGAGGGGGTAACTGACCGTGTGAGCGATTCTTTCTGGGAAAAGTGGCTTGCCGTCAAACTTGAGCAGTTCCTCTTTGACCAGACGGCGCATCAGGTCGGAAGTATCTGATACATGAACTCCGTCCCGGAATCGCCCCTCAAAGCGATCGCCATCGAGTAGAGCTAGGAATAACTGAAAGTCTTCTTCTTTGCCGTTGTGGGGAGTCGCGGTCATCAGCAGGAAGTGGCGGGTAATGCTAGAGAGGAGTTTGCCCAATTTGTAACGCTTTGTTTCCCTGATTTCCCCGCCGAAAAACGAAGCGGACATCTTGTGGGCCTCATCGCAGATGACCAGATCCCAATCAGTCTGCTGGAGTTTCTTCTGGAGGTCGTCGTTACGGCTGAGTTTATCAAGCCTAGCAATGACCAGACCCATTTCGGCGAGGGCGTTGCCGGTGCGGGCCGTTTCGAGGCGGTCATTGGTGAGGATATCGAAGGGAAGGTGAAATTTGTTATGTAGTTCATCTTGCCACTGGACTGCGAGGCTGCCTGGACAGACGATTAAGCAGCGCGCTAAGTCACCTCGAATCAGGAGTTCTCGAATTAACAATCCCGCCATGATGGTTTTCCCGGCCCCGGGGTCATCGGCCAACAAAAAGCGTAGGGGTTGGCGATCGAGCATCTCACCGTAAACAGCAGTGATTTGATGGGGGAGTGGTTCCACCAGAGAGGTATGGACGGCTAGAAGCGGGTCAAACAGGTAGGCCAACCGGATGCGATGGGCTTCGGAAACTAGGCGCAGCAAAGCTCCGTCGCCATCGAAACCCCACGGTCTTCCTTCGGTGAGAATCTCTAGGGTTGGCTCTCGGTATCGAAAGAGCAGTTCTGTGTAGGGTTGTCCGTTGGTATCTTTGTAGGTCAGTTCTACCGCGTCGCTGCCATGCCACTTGGCCTCGATGACGGTAATGCTTTGATTGGGCAGAATGCCGTTGACAATAGAGCCGCTCGTTAGTTCCTCAAGTTTAGTCATGATCGCCTAAAGACCGATGTCTAGGAATAATTGCATTTCAGCCCATATCCTCGTCAAAACATCGGTAAGGGCATGATCGCTATCTAATTCGATTAACTGTACCCAAGGACGAGAAAAAGCATAATGGCGACTATTTTCTAGGGGAATCACCTCATCGTCACTGCCATGAATAATTAGGGTGGGGAGCTGCCTGATTAACTTTTCTTGGGGATAATTGGCTAAGTCCTCGATAAACTTGTAATCAATTGGCAGATAACGGCGATAACCGTAGTGATAAACCGATAAACTCCCAGATTTTTGCCAATTGGCTAGGGTTTCCGCTTCCAATTGTCCTAACCAAATCGGCCCGAAATTAAAAGCGGGAGCTAATAAAACGAGCCTTTGCACCTGAAAATAAGTTTCTGCCAGCCAAGCTGCCGTTAAACCGCCAAAACTGGAACCAATCAGAGTAACAGGAAGCTGAGATTGTTCAATCAATTGGCCGACTTGAACAATCTGACGAGTGAGAGTTAAGCTAGAAAAGTCATCACCGTTAAGATCGGGAATTTCCATCGCTAAACCCCTGTTTTGCCAACAATGCCTCAAAAATTGTGCTTTTGTTGATTGGGAGCTAGAAGCAAAACCGTGTAGATAAACATATCTGTTTTCAAGGACTGCCATTCTAGAACCAATTAGAGTCTGCTGAAAAAGTTTGCTGGTGGGGGCAGGGTGTGGGGTGTGGGGTGTAGGGTTTTACCGATTTTGAGGAGGTCAATTACCTAATTTTCGGGGAAAAAGCACCTGAATTTTCCCCCTGATCACTCTCTTGCCTAGCACTTTTGGATTTCAAAAAGGTCTCAAAGTCTTACCCAACAAGATTTTTAGATTTATTCAGCCACCCCCAATTAGATTTCTTCGTCTTGCTCTTTGGTGGCACTGGGAGAAGAATTATAAATGGCATCCAACTGTTGACGAGCATCTTCCACAGTGAGAGAACGAATCACTAACAGAGGTTCATTAATCGGTTGTCCAGTCTCGTCCAAAAGTTCCGGATGGGAAGTCATGGGATAACCGTAGGGATTATAGGAATTAGCCGATTTAGCAGGACGTTTCTGGGAATCCATGCTGACAGTAATCAGACTCCGAATTAAATTATTAATGGTCAAAAAAGCGATAACTGTGAAGGCGAGGATATAGAGCAGATGTAACATTGGCTGAGTCTCCCATGAATTATGTGTGAATATTCCTAATTGCCAAAACTTTATGCTAAAAATTCGCTCAACTCTCTAGCTTACCAAAAAGTTTCAGGTTAAGCGTCAGTTTGAGGAGATTGATATTCTCCCCAACCCTGTAATCGACGACGACGACTGCTGACCCCCCAACACTCTGCCACCAGCTGGTGCCAAGGCAACAACATCTTGGCCTCGATACCCACCTGACCACCTGTGGTTTTAAAGAGTAAATGAGCCGTGGCCACCTCCTGTTGAGCGTTTTTGACTCTTGCTAATAAATCGTTTTGTTCCTCGAGGCTGAGAAAGGATAATCTCTCGGATTCGAGGAGGAGACGGGAACGGGAAAACCAATAGGTGAAATCCTCTAGTAGAGGTTCCAAGATAGTTTTCAGGAGTTCGTTTTCGGCGGGTTGCGAAGGGAACATTATTTTTATAATGACGATTTTGCTTACCTTAATCTTAGCGTCATTTATATTTCTTAACATTGTGACGGGAAAATTTTAAGATTTGCCCTGGCTGTAGGCGGCACTAAAAAAGTCCTGTTCACAACTAAGGGCATAACGATAGGATAAAGAGATATTTTCCGTCATCAGGGCGTATTTATCCACTAATTCCTCTAACTGGCTTGCTAAAGCTGCGAATTCATCCCCACTATAACTATCAATCCAAGCTTGATAGGGATTCTCAGAAATCGGCTCTAGGGCTAATTGTTGACCCAGATAAGCATAAAGACGCATACAGGGACTCATCGCCACGGCAATCGCACCGATGTCACCCATCCAAGCGGTAGCGAGAAGAAAATCCGTATAGCGACGGGTGGCATTAGCGGGCTGAACCTTTCTCAGGTCAACCCCCCACTGTAGAGCATAATTTTCGTGTAATTCTAATTCCGTTAATACCCCCGCCGCTAACCGATGAAAGCTAGTAAATCCCTGCCAATCAGGAGCTTTAGCGGCGGCGATACTGTAAGCACGGGCGAAAGATTCCAGAAAAAAAGCATCTTGACCGACATAAAAAGCGAAACAGTCCCGTTTAAGCTCTCCTGTGGCGATACCTCGCACAAAAGGGTGTTCTAGACAAGCTTGTACTAGATCTTGATGGCTGTGCCAAAGTTGCTGACTAAGCATAGGAAAATACTAATTAGGTGAACAAGGTTGGTTAACTAGAGTTCGGCATCTCACAGGGTGATACTAAATCCGTTGAGCATAGGCTACTTATAAGGACAGGCAAAAAGCAAGAGGCAAAAGGCAAAAGGCAAAAGGCAAAAGGGGGAATAAATAATCAGTTTTTAATAACCGGATTTAGTATGACAGAGAGCTTGAGTTGTCACAGTTTCAATTCCTTAACCCAAACTGACGTTAAACCTGTTACAGTAAATATAACTGACTAAATTGGAATTAAAAACTATGCGACTTAAGCGATGGGAGTCCCCCCGCCGTCAGGGACGTAACGACAAAGGCAAGGGCGGTTCGGCCCGACAGCGACAACTGAAAAAACAATTTAAAATGCTGTCGAAAAAACTGAAAGGGGGAGAGAGTAACATCTCTCCTCTTTTTTTGTCCCCAGCAATCGCCGCTAAAAAATCTTCCTCTGGGAAACTCTCCGTCTCCTGAAACAGTCCCAGACTTGAGCCACTTTCAGATTAGGAAAAAAAATGAAGCGTACACTTGCCGTCATGACGATGACAGTAGCTTTAACCCTCACCAGTAACCATTCTAGCCTTGCCGGAGCAATCTTCGATCGCATTCAAAAAACTGGGGTAATTACTGCCGGCGCTCGTAAAGATGCTATTCCCTTTGGTTTTGTCAACTCCCAAGGCAAGTGGGTGGGTTACAGCCTTGATATGTTAGAGTTAATTCGCAAAGAAACCGAACGGAAGTTAGGAAAACCAATTAAGTTAAAAATTGTTGAGATTACTCCCCAAAATCGTTTTGAAAAGTTGAAAACAGGGGTGATAGATATCGAATGTGGCTCCACTACTTTTACTTGGAAAAGAGAAAATGAAGTGGATTTTTCCGTTAGTTATTTTGCCAGTGGCACTCAATTACTCACCCGCAAAGGTAGTAATCTTGATGACATCGGTAGCTTGGCAGGCAGACGCATTGGAGTGATTGCCAATACTACTAATGAAGCGGTGATTAAAACCCAACAACCCGCCGCTATTTTGGTCAAAGTTAAAAATCGTGGCGAGGGTTTACAAAAACTAGAAGCGGGAGAAATTGATGGTTTTGCCAGTGATGGCATTACCCTAGAAGGTTTAAGGAAAAGCGCTAAAAATCCCAATAATTTAGCCATAGTTCCCTCCTATCCCTACGCCTACGAATCCTATGCCTGTACTTTACCTGAAAATGATTCTAAATGGCGCGATACAGTGAATTATACCCTATTAAAATTCATGGAAGGGATCGTTAGTGACCAACAACAAGCGGTGACAATTTATGAACGTTGGTTTGGTGAAGATGGTGTTGTTCCCTATTCCAGAGAAACTATTAATGATTATTTTCAAGGCATTGTCAACACCTACGAATGGATTCCTTTAACTGTATTTCCCTAAAATCAAAACCTTTTTAGGGAAAGGTTCAAAAAGGCACTCTTGCAAGTGGGAATTATGAATGGGGAAGTGGGAAGTGGCGAGGTGGGTTTTTAAAGGAGGAAGGAAAATTTATTGTAATTTCTCAATGATACTGATAATGATTGTCTTTAGCTGGGGGAGATTGTTTTGAATCACTTTCCAGACGACTTTTTCATCAATTGCCCAATATTCATGAACTAATTTATCCCGCATACCTGCGATGTTTTTCCAAGGAATATTGGGATAATTAACTCTCACTTCATCAGGAATATTTTTGACTGCTTCCCCGATTATTTCAATTAATTTTACTGCCGAAAGAAATATTTCTATCTTAGTTGAAAATTCTGCAAAGCTTAGATCCTGAGTCATCTTTTCTAGTTGACAAATTGCCTCTAGAATGTCTTGCAAGAAATCTCTAAATTCCCGTTGTGTCATACATAAATAACCTCGGATAAAATTCTTTCTCTCCTTCTTCCTTTTAATCCATTTTTACTGATAACATCCGCTTTTACCTTAAGTAAATCACTTAAATAATATTCCAGATCTACTAAATCTAGTAAACTAGGCGGTTCCGTATAATCTATCAGAATATTAACTTCACTATTTTCCTGCACTTCTCCTTTTACATAATCTCCAAAAATACCTAATTCACTGACATGATACTTTTCTTTTACTAAGGACTTAACTTGACCCAAAATCGCTTTAATTTCTTCTAAATTTTTCATGATGCTTACCTTCTAAGATAACGGAAAAGACTTCTACCCTACTGATCAAAATTTTATTTCCTGTATCTGTATTGTAGCAGATATCGGATGAAAGGATAAACCATACTCCTTGAAATCATGGGAATTGAGAGAGTTAGGCCAAAAATGCCCCCTCAATTGACTGAATTAAGGGGGCATTTGTCGCAGATATTTATCAAGAAATTCCTCTGATGTTAAACAATCAAAATTAGCAATGATTTTGATTAACTCTCGATTTTCAGACAAAAATATTTCCGCCGCACCATATTTGGCAGTTAGATAGATAAAAACATCTTCAGAAGGCACTAATTTTTCTGCAATTATCTGACTTGCTTCTGCTTTCATTGCAATCGTTTCTGGTATAAATAAGCAATTAAGATTCTGCCAGATTTAATCTACTATTTTGGCTGCTTTTGCCAACTCGTAAAATTTGGTTAATGAGTTCCTGGGAAATAATAACTTTGATTGAAGATTGATTATTGGGGGTATAATATCCTAACCATGTAAGAATTCGCTCTTGTGGTGAGAGGGGTTTTAATTGACCAATAATATAAATATTTGTATCTAAAAAAATTCTCCTCATTCATACCGCTCCTGAAATAGTTCTTGCTTCACTTTACGAATAAGCTCTAAAATCTGTTCATCAGTGTCGATACCTGCTTCTTTAAATGCAGCTTGCATCTTAGTACGAGCTTGTTCAAATTCTACTTGTTCATTTTGATCGGGAACAATAATAACAAGTTCAATCTCTGTGTCTGTTGGCAAATCTTGATGGGGTTGCTCGATAATTAATTGTCCATCTTTGATTTTGGCTTTAGTCTGAATAAATTGCATTTTTGATTTTTCCTCAGACTCAATCTGGTTTATTATATCTATCTTATCATTTTCGAGCGACTAATGTGTAAGAGGAAAATATATAAAAAAACAATACCCCCTCAACTGACTGAATGAAGGGGCGATTACGAGTTTTTTATTAATGTTTTTTAGGAGACTTTTGTGGTTTACTTTTCTGAGGGTTTGGAGGGTTTTAGTTGGCACTTGAGGGTTATCTCCATACTTTCACCCGCATTATATCAAAATGATAATCATAGCTCCAAACAGGTAGATCTAATTCGATTGAGATGATAGCAGTCAAAGCATCAACAATAGTAATAGTTTGATCAGGAAATTGTTTAGCTTTTGCTATGGCTGCGAAATACTGATCTTCTGTCGGATTGATCAGATTAGCAGATTCTAAGCAATTTTGTGTGAAATGAGTGGCTTGTTCAAATCCTAATCTATATAGAAGCAAGCTGTAAATTCGGCTAAAACAGCGTCATGATTGATGGATGTGTCAGTATAGCCACTTCCTTTGGGTGCGGGAGATAAGTGAAAAAATTTTTTCGGTTTGGATAAATAGCCTTTCGCTATTAAAAATGATTCTATAGCCGTTTGTACTGTATCAGAAGAAGATACCTTATGCTCTTGATTGTAGGCGGCTAGAGCATTAATTATGGTGGTGGGTAGCTCAATCGTCACCTGTTGCATAACCAAAATCCTCTTGATTTAATCATGTCCCTATTATACAATAAACCCCCTCAACTGACTGAATGAAGGAGCATTAATTCTACTTTGGTGGGCGATTTAGCCTACTTTTGTGGTTTAGTTTTCGTCGGATTTAGAGGATTTTAGTTTGCGTTTCAGGGTTGAAGCTGCACCGAGAGTGCCAAGGGTTAATAAGCTGAGGAATGTAGAGGGTTCGGGAACGGCGACAGCTTCTAAAGCATCTATGTTTTCATTCACTGCTCCGGTAGCCTGTCTGACATTGAAAGCTGTATCCCAGAGATGCCCACCGTGAAAGAGGAATGGGGCCAGTGGTTGACCAAATTGCCAATGCCAAATTTCGCCTCCGTCGATATCGCCCCCATTAATATTGGGTGTGATGATTCCATCAAGATTAGCGTCGATGGGCATAACACTGAACAGAATGCGATCGCTGTTATCCCATTGGCCAATGTTACCGCCATCCGAGACCATTAAACCATCCAAATCGATAATATTCGCTAAGTTAGCTATGTCAGGGCGGTTAATCGCCGCCGCAATCTGAGCAGCATCAAGATAAGGGTTACTTACACCACCGTTGTAGTACCATACTGATGTTCTCGTACCGTTAATAAGGGGATCTCCCAGCAAAGAGTACATATCAGCATCATCAGGAGTCGGATCTGCTGGAGAAGGGTATTGAGAAGACGTTGGTGATACAGAACTCCATACCTCCAAACCATCAAGATCGTTAACTCCCGCTTCATCAATTTCTGGAGGCTTTGCCCAAAAGTCAATCTCCCCGCCAATCGATTCAAAAAGAACACTTTTTTCATGTATTCCAAGCTGGTTATAATCAGGACTTGCGTTATAAACAGTAGCACGGGAATCACCGGGGAGTAATAGCGTTGTCGAACCGGTCGAGAATAGTAGGGCGGCTTGATTAGCGATGACATCCCAGAATAGAGCATCTCCATGATTAGCTAAGGCATCTACTTCTCTAGCTGGATCGGTATCACCTGCGCGAGAGCCACTATAGTCGAAAGTATCTTGCCGACCACCATTGCCATCCCAGTAAATATTCTGTTCTGGATCTAGAACTGGCGGTTCTTGAGTGTCTTTGTCAAAGCGATCGCTGTATTCTTTACCCGGAACATTCTTGGGTCCCGGAATACCCGGTCCAGGTGCAGGTTGGACAAACGGCCCTTGAGGAACAAAGTGTCCTGCCAATACTTGGGATGGGGCCACCGTGACACCCAGTAAGAGCCAGGAAGAGAACAAGAGTTTATGAGTGATTTTCATGATTATTGCTCCAGCAGATTTCGTAGTGCTATCGCCACCCTCGCCGCTAGGTTAGGCAACACCCCAACCTAACGCCAAAGGCGGATGGCAACAGCTTACAGAATACCTATTTCCTAGGGAATCTATCTTGAGAATGATTTAAAATATGCTAAGTTGAGATACGATGTCACGATCGCATCTAGCCAGTACCATGAGTGAAATTAGCATCGGGGGAAAAGTCCGTCTGATTGCCATTCCCCCTTACCTGAAAACCGCCGATCCTATGCCTATGTTACGGCCGCCGGAGCTACTCAATATCGACGATATCGGCACGGTGATCGATCGCCGGCCGGGGGGTTATTGGGGTGTAAAATTCGATCGAGGCTCATTTCTGCTCGATAGCAAATATTTAGAAGCCATTTAAACCCGTTAAGTGCATCACGGTCAAGACAACTTTGATAAATGACAAGCAAATCTAAAGAGTTAATTTATGTCTAATACTTTTCTATCGATCGTTATCCCGATGCGCGAGGGATTTGGCGAATATTGGCTAGGAGAATTGTTGAAAGTCAAGGGAGATATAGAATTTATTTTAGTTCATCCTCCTGGGGTCAAACCTTCGCCGGTGAATGATCCACGCATGAAACAGATTGTCTGTGCTTTACGAGGTGAAATTATTCAAAGAAGTACAGGATTTTTAAATGCCAGAGGCACTTATATTCTCACAATCAATTGCGATGAATATTTACACCAGGAGATCGTCACCTTAGTTAAAGACTATTTTGAACGCTTCCCCAATAGTTGGGTATTGCGATTAGCCAGATGTGAATTTCCCTACGGTGAACGAGAAAAATTAGAGAGTCCTTGGCCAACAATTCCCGATGTAAAAAGTTTAGCTATCTGTAGCAGAAGAGAAAATAATAGTAACTTATTTAAAGAGAATAATTATTTATTAGAAGCACCGATCGCTCCTTTAGATAATCCTTTTAATCCTAGCGCCCTGATCGGGAAACGTCGAGATCACAAGGGCCCTCACATGGAAAACTTTGATAAAAAAGTTTGGAAAAACGAACTGGTACAACCGGCAGTTAAAGAGATTACCGCTTCCATGAGTGTCACCGGTCCGATTAAATATATTCCCTTTTGGTGTTTAGATAGATTACTAGGTTTATATATTCAGGCCAAGTTTTTTGAGCAAGGTAAAACTATCGGTCATTGGCTGCCAGAAATAGCCGAACAACTGCGGATTGAAGATAATCCTCCTGAGTATAAAAGAACTAAACGTTTTTACTTTATTGCCGAGGTGATTCTCCTAAAAAATTTCCCTAAATATGGTTATCTTTGGAATTTAATTCTCGCTCAAGCGACGGAAGTACCCGGACGAGCTATCGATTCCCTAAAACGCAAATTCTTGCCAGAAAAACCTTCTATATCCAAGTGATCGGTAATCCAGAATAATAATAACCTAAATTTATGGAACTATGCTCTGTTTCCCAATCTAACACCTGTTCCACACGCTGATAAATTGCCGCAGCTTCCTCACTAGAATTGCCGATACAAGTTAACCCTAATTTACCAAATTCCGACAGCGCACCCATGAGATGAAAAACTGTTCCTGTTTTACTGCTACTATCAAAATGCAAGTGATGTTTAGCAATAATATCCATTAAATCATCGGGAAGTAAACCTTTGTATTGGGGTTTGTGGAGATTATCGGAGGCAATATAGTATTTTTCCTGGTGAGGTTGACTGAAAAACAATCCAGTTTTTTGATCGTATTCACCATTAGTTAAAAGCTTTAAAGTCATAAAAGGATGGGTAGTTCCTCCTTTTCGCAGATTAATTTCGATCGCCTGTAAATCCCAGACTAAAGTTTCTGGATTTTTAACAGCGACGAAATCAACTCCATAGCGTTCAATTGCTCCCTTTGCTGCCAGAATTTCCCCTATTTTTAGACCTAATTCCTGTAATTGTAGGCGATAATTTTCATCGGCAGGAAAATAACAACCCAGATAAATTTGACCATCGGGACCGCCTAAAATTTGATCGTGAGTGGAAAGAATCTTCACTTCTCCCGTCGGTGTAATATAACCTTGCACACTCGGCGATCGCTTTTCTTCCCCTTCAATAAAAGCTTCGACAATTCCCCCTAATTCAGCAATTTTGCCAGAAAAACTCTCCCAATTTTCATCGCTTGCTTGAAAACTAATCTTGTCTAATAGTTTAGCCAAGAGATTAATTCTCTCGCTTAAATCTAGACTGTTACTATCAACAATTTCCCCTAAAGGACGTAAATCTAAAACTGCATTTCCTTCTCCCGATAACCCCTCATTTAACTTCACTACCATGCGTTTTAATTGCGGTTGACGAGACCACAAACTAGCGGACTCATACAACAAATCCTTAACCGTATTTACCTGTAAACTACCGTCAGGATGGGGAATATTGCCTTGACTAAAAATCTCGCGACTGCCACTTTTAGAACCCCAATACAATAAGTCTGGACTACAGGCAAATAAAGGAATATCTAATTGTAAAGACAATTCTCGCTCTAAATTAGTAGAATTAAAACAAACCATGTAGGCACGATCTCGACGCAACGCTTGCCGGATTCTTGCTACTAAGCGCGGTCTGTCCAGAATTTTTTGGGTTAAAGGTTGAAAAGAGTTATCGTGAGTTGTCAGTAATAACAGACGATTATTAGCATGGGAAAAAGGAATCCCCGGTAACAATTGCAGGTAATAATCAATCACCATCCGCGAAAGTGGCTGCGCTGTTACATAGATTAAACGGGTTTTCGGGTGTCGCAACCGAATCAGAGAAAATAATAATCTTTCTTCGTAATGTAAAAAACCCGCCACTTTTTGACCGACTCTCTGATCGATACTAAAAGAAGGGACAACTAGGATATCATAATCGCATTCATCCGATTCGGGAACGTTTTCTCCCTGCCAAATCTCTTTTAATTTTTCTTGTAATTCTTGATACCGCAGCCGCTTTTCTAGCATCAAATCTCTATCTAACAGCATGGTTTGTCCCACCTCTGGGGTTGCAGATACCTGTATCTTATCGATTTTGAGAGCCTGTCGTCTCCAGTGTCTTTCTTTTCTTAATATTCCCCAATCCCTCCGATCGTTGCCATTAAAAAGGGATACAGTGGACTCTGTATCCCTTTTAATCACCTGAGATTGGCTTTAACCTAGCGGGTGGAATAAGAGATCGGGATAAAAGCGATTAAATTCGATTAAAATCCCGGCGGTGAAAGTCAGCAGCGCCATAATTAACACGGGTGCGGACGAGAGAAATTTAGTAAGTCCTTCCATCTGAGTTCTCCTAGAGAATAAAAAGTCAAGGGTTTGACACAAAAATTAACGAGGGGAAACGGTAATTTCCGAATCCTTAACGGTTAATTTACCAGAAGTGGCTTCTTGTAAAGCCGCCAACGGCCAGAGAAAACCCGTTAACATTTTGCTGAGAGCGAGGGGAACATCGATGATGATTTCCTTCATTTCGGCATCTTTGCTGTCGCGCACGGCGATTAAATAGGCCCGACCAACCCAACCGATCCAACCGGTAATGTACAGGAATAGGATGCTAGGGATAAAGAAATCGCCCATGTGATCCCAACGACCATCAACAATTAGGTGCGGATAGCCTTCGGGTCCACAGAGAGCTTGGGAGTAGGTTTGAGCGCGTTTGGCTCCCGATTCGGGGTCAGGAGTGGTGTTGCGGAAACTCTTCGCTTTTTGTAGGAAAGCGGGATTTTCGCTACAAGGGGTCAGATTGGACAAATCAGCCGACGCTGGAGCGGCAAAGGTGAACCAGAGAGATAGCACCAGGGCCAGAGCGAACAATTTTCGCATAAATTGTTTCCTTTTGTTACGAAATATGAAGTTCTTTGTTCAAAAAGCGAACAATTTGATCGTACACGGAAAAAATCTTACTCCGATGAGGGGTACGAGTAAAGTTTCTATTACAAAACTATACGCAAAGCTTCAGACCCCCGTGATATGAACCACCACTTGTCTTTGGTGACGACTCTGACGGTGTTCCCAGAGATAGATACCTTGCCAGATGCCTAAAACTAATTTACCTCTAGCGATCGGGATTTGTTCCGATGTCCGGGTTAGGACCGAGCGAATGTGAGCGGGCATATCGTCTGGCCCTTCGGTAGAGTGATAGTAGAGACTGCTATCTTCCGGGACTAACTTGGCGAAGAAATTGGCCAAATCGGTGAGAACATCGGGATCGGCATTTTCTTGGATCAGCAAGGAAGCGGAGGTGTGACAGACAAAGACACTGCACAATCCCGTCGTTATGCCCGATTCAGCCACGATCGCTTCTATGGGGGCAGTAAGACGATGGAAATTCTTGGGACTGGTGGTAATGGTCAGGGATTTTTGATATTGACGCATGGCAACCGAATCAGGGAGAAATGGGGGTGGGGGGGATTGTCCTGGAGAGCAAAGGTTGTCCCGCTTGCAAGAGAGCGTGAAGGTCCACCACTGCCCCGATAACAGCGATCGCCGGGGATTCAAAGCCGGTGGCTTCGATCTGGTCCATAATCGTGGTGAAAGTACCGATTAACTGCTGTTGCTGCGGTGTTGTTCCCCAGCGAATCAGGGCGATCGGTGTTTCTGGACTTCTGCCCGCCTTGGTCAACTCGCCGATAATATAGGGTAAATTATGCACACCCATGTAAACGACAATTGTTTCCGCACCATGGGCGATCGCTGACCAGTTAACTTGAGGACGATATTTACCCGCCATCTCGTGGCCGGTGACGAAGGTAACGGAAGAACTATAATCGCGATGGGTGAGGGGAATACCAGCGTAGGCAGACACGGCAATTCCTGAAGTGATCCCCGGCACGATCTCGACGCTAATTCCGGCCGCGATCAGATCGAGCATTTCTTCACCCCCGCGACCGAAAACAAAGGGATCGCCCCCTTTGAGACGAACAACCACGGCATTAGTCTGGGCCTTCTCGATCAGTAAAGCGGTGATTTCCTCCTGTACCAGAGAATGACGACCGCGACGCTTACCCCCATGGATTTGTTCGGCCCGGGGGTTAATCATGGCTAGAATCGAGGGGCTAACTAGGGCATCATAGAGGACAACATCGGCATTTTCTAGGAGAACTTTCGCTTTTAAGGTCAACAAACCGGGATCTCCGGGACCCGCACCGACGAGATAGACCTTACCACAACTTTCTGATTGATTCATAGATACTGGGGAGAAAATTCTTGCTTCGATCGAATGCGCTTGATCCCTACTTTATTGTGACTGGGGCAAAATTTGGTATTTTTGACGACAGTTACTCGGCGATCATGCGCTTTCTTCATGAAGAATTATGATCTTAACATTACTTAACCCTTAATCTAGCGATCGCTCTGATCCTAAATCTTGTTTAACAGGTATGGGGGAGTGAAAAGTGGGGAAAAGGGAGCGGGTTTTTCAAGTTGGATTGGGAGTTAATCATACTATTAAAAACCGATTCAGTATAACGGCTAAGTTAGCCTGCGTTTGCGCTAATGCTGAGAACTACAATTCGTCAATTGTTACCAACCCACCTTCCGTAAACTGAATCACAAGTTCATGGCTATCTAATAAAGCAGTTCCAAGCAAGGGTCGCCGCCCTGTGGCAAATACACGAGTTTCTCGCTCCTCACCATTCCAGATAATAATTGCTTTGTGAAGGGGCAGCATTACTTGGCTGTTGTCTGCTAAATTCGCCCGCATATCGTACCTGAAAGGAAGATTCAGTAATGCTACTGCTTCGGGTGGTAAACAAAGCTCATCTGTAAATCCTGTATCTACTACAAACTCAATCGGAAAGTCAGCGCGATTTGGAATCCGAAATGGGATAGTGATGATCGGGTGTCCATTAGCCACAATACCTGAAATCACTTAACTACACGCTCC
>NZ_JADBUN010000115.1:0-18105 GCF_020245625.1 Microcystis sp. M049S2
TCAGTTATCAGTTATCAGTTATCAGTTATCAGTTATCAGTTATCAGTTATCAGTTATCAGTTATCAGTTATCAGTTATCAGTTATCAGTTATCAGTTATCAGTTATCAGTTATCAGTTTACTGATATTACATTTTGGGCGCACGCGATGCGCCCCTACCATATAAAAACTGAATAATAAATTATTTAAAATTTGCTTTAACCTTTAGCCCACAAGAGTTAATTAGTTTAATTATTCTAGATAAGTTCTTAAATGCTTGACAAAATATATTGAATAATTTATAATATTAAGTAACCAAAAATCATGATAATGTGCTATGGACATAATCGGTTTTGAGGTGTTTGAAAAATAGTTTTTCAGTAATCAAATCTGGAATTTATGAGCATTTTAGAACTGATAGAAAAAAGACTAGAAGAAAACTTTGCCCTCCACGAACAATACCTAAACCCCCAGATGGTTAGGGTACTAAAAACGATCGGCTATGATCGCCACTACGTTAAAGCCCAAGGTCCGTACCTATTCGACAATCAGGGGGAAAAGTATCTGGACTTACTGAGTGGTTTTGGTGTTTTCGCCCTCGGACGCAATCACCCCAAGATCGTGCAAGCTTTACAGGAGGTATTGACGGCAGCATTACCCAATTTAGTCCAATTGGATGCTTCTATCCTAGCGGGATTGCTGGCCGAACGGTTAGCAGCGATCGCACCTCCCGGATTAGAACGAGTTTTCTTTGCTAATTCCGGCACGGAAACCGTCGAGGCCGCGATTAAATTCAGCCGCTACGCCACCGGACGCAGCCAAATTGTTTACTGTCAGGGAGGCTACCACGGGTTAACCATGGGTTCCCTTTCCGCCACTGGCGATCCCCATTATCGTGAGGGATTTGGCCCTTTTGTCGCCGATTTTAAGGAAATTCCCTTCGGTGATCTAGCTGCGCTCGAAAAAGCTCTAATTAACCAAGACGTAGCGGCTTTTATTACCGAACCGATCCAAGGTCACGGGGTGAGAATTCCTGAACCGAACTATCTCCCGGCGGCGGCTGCCCTTTGTCGTCGTTATGGCACTCTTTTTGTGGCCGATGAAGTGCAGACCGGTTTAGGCCGGACTGGCAAAATTTGGGCTGTAGAACATTGGGGGGTAGAACCGGACATTTTATGTGTTGCCAAGGCTCTTTCGGGTGGTTTTGTGCCAGTGGGAGCGGTTCTCTGTCGTCGCTGGATCTTCGATCGAGTATTCGATCGCATGGATCGTTCTGTGGTTCACGGTAGCACTTTTGGTAAAAATAATCTGGCCATGGCCGCCGGTATTGCCACTTTACAGGTGATTGAAGAGGAAAAATTAGTCGAGCGATCGGCCGTAATCGGTCAACAAATTATCGCAGAACTACGGCCCCTCGTAGATCAGTACGAATGTTTGCAGGAAGTGCGGGGATTGGGGATGATGATCGCCTTGGAATTTGCCGAGCCGAGCAGTTGGTCACTAAAAGCCGCCTGGAAAATGCTAGAAACCGCCAATAAAGGGCTATTTTCCCAGTTAATCGTCGTTCCCCTCTTTACCCGCCATCAAATTCTCTCGCAGGTTTCCGGCCACGGCATGAATATCATCAAGTTTATCCCCCCCCTCACCCTCTCCGATGAGGATTGCCGTTGGCTTGTCACCGCCGTTAAAGATGTGGTCGCTGATGCTCACCGCTTCCCTGGGGCCGCTTGGGAATTCGGCAAAACCTTGGCCAGCCAAGCTATCCGCCAAAAAACCGCCAAAAAATAGTTAATATGTCCAGTTTGTTTCATCCCCTCTGCGGTAGTAACCTTAGTACCCTATTACGTTTATTTTTGACCAATGGCGGCATCGATCGCCCCAATTTTGCCCCAGCAACCCTGGCGCTGGCAGTTACCCTAGCGCGACTGCCTTTTTCTACCCTAGAACGAATTTTGATGACAGGGTTTTATGAGCGCCGCGTGCAGGTAAAAACACCCATTTTTATTGTCGGCTATTGGCGCAGCGGCACGACCCATTTGCACAATTTACTCGGTCAATCGGAGCATTTTGGCTATATTTCGCCCCTAGCGGTGGGATTACCCTGGGATATCCTCGGTATCGTCCGCTTATTTCAACCGCTGCTAGAATTAGCCCTACCTAGCGATCGCCATGTGGATAACGTCGCTGTTACTCCCAATTCACCCCAAGAAGATTCGATCGCCCTGGCCAGCATGATCCCCCTTTCCTACTACCATGGTTTATACTTTCCCCAACGTTTTCAGTACCATTTCGATCGAGGGGTTTTTTTTCAAGGCTGCAGCGAGAAAGAAATCGCCAATTGGCAACGTTGGCATACTCATCTATTAAAAAAAGTTTCCATCCATCAAAAAGGCAAACAATTACTACTTAAAAACCCCGTTTATACGGCACACATCGCCAGATTGCGAGCTATCTGGCCCGATGCTAAATTTATTCATATCTACCGCAATCCCTATCTAGTTTTTCCCTCAACCCGCCACTTTTTTACCCGCATCCTACCGGAACTAGCACTGCAACCCTACGATAATTTATCCACGGATGAAATCGAGCAGGTAATTCTGAAAAGTTATCCTCCAATGCTTAATTCTCTCCTGGGAGATAGTGCCGATTTACCCGCCGATAGTTTTGTAGAAATTCGTTTTGAAGATTTAGAGAAAGAACCCCTAGCACAAATTGAGAAAATCTACGATCAACTGAAACTTCCCGACTTAAAAATATCTATGCCTCGCTTTGAGAAATATATCGCCAGTCTGCAAGGATATAAAAAAAATAATTATCCCCCAGAACCAAAAGCGATCGAGTTAGTCGAATCCCATTGGCTGCCATTTATTCAACGTTGGAACTATTATCAGTCATAAGTTATCAGTTATCAGTTATAATTCATAATTCCCCATCTCCCCACTACCCCACTTCCCGCTCTCCTAGACCTTTTAAACAGGATTTAGTAAGTACCTAAGCAAAATTAATTACACCTATCTAACTACTTCTTGCCTTTTGCCTATCCTAACCAATAAATTAATTTTACACGACTACTTATGAAATATCTTAAATTTATTTTTCTGGGTTTAGGTTTTGTTTTACTAGGGGTAATTTTGCGCCAAACAAATCTACAAGAAGTTTGGCAACAAATCACCCTAGTCGGTTGGCGGGGAATGACATTAGTAATTATTTTTTATTTCCTAGAATTCCTCACCGATGTTTTTACTTGGCAACTAACTTTTAAAAGCATTCCTATCCAACCTAGATGGACAATTCGCCTATTATTAATTTATATGGTAGGGGCAGCCTTTAATCGCGTGACTCCCTTCGCTTCTTTGGGAGGAGAAGGTTTTAAAGCAGTGATGTTAAAAACTCACTATCAGATTAGCTATAAAGAAACCAGTGCCTCGATTATTCTGACAAAAACGTTAAATACTGCTTCCCTTGTCTTCTTTGCAATTATCGGTTTTTTTCTGCTCCTAGCTTCTCCAAAATTTTCTAATTCTTTTAAAACTTTTACTGGATTAAGTCTCGCTATATTCTCCAGTTGTATCCTGATATTTTTCTTGATTCAGCGATTCCGTTTATCCTCCCGAATAGTTAATCGATTAGGTCATTCTTTTTTAGGCGATCGCCTAGCTAAACCTTTAGAAAATCTTCGCAGCGTCGATGATCGTTTAGGAGAATTTTACCGGAATCTGCCCCTATTTAGAAATGGCTTGATCGTCGGTTTTCTCAATTGGCCTCTCGGGGTTTTAGAAATCTATGTTTTAATGGAGTTTCTCCAACATCCGATCAGTTTTGCCGATGCTTGGTTATTTGATTCTGTTGCCCAATTGGTACGCGCTGGAACCTTTTTTATTCCCGCTAATATCGGTACTTTAGAAGGTTCTTTAGTGCTGCTGGGTGCTTCCTTAACTGGTAGTCTAGAATTAGGTTTAGCGATTTCTCTAATTCGCCGGGTTAAAGATATTCTCTGGATTATATTAGGTTTATTGATCTGGTGGCTATTTTCCCTAAGACCGACTTTACCCGATCGCTCTTCAAAATAATCTCAATCAGTCAACTCCCGATTATTCATCCTGTAATTTTTCGCGCACATTGCGAACAATCCGCGATAATTCAGTCTTTTCATCGACGCTAATTTTAGTTGGGGAACCACTAATAATCCGCTCGTAATTGCGGAAAGAATCCTTGATATCCGCCCCGTCCTGACTGATAGTATATTCACGAATCCCTTTATCGTGCCAAGAACCGCGCATCTTAAAGACGTTAATCGCTCGCGACATTTCGCCACGAATTTCCACATACTGCAACATTAAAATCGTGTCGGTAATCGTAGAAATATGGGATTCGGTGATCGAGTGCGCTCCCATAAATTGGTCGGTGGTATTGGTGAAAAATCCCGTAATTTCCTCCTGTTTGGCGTATCCTGTCACCCCGATCACAAATTGCCGAAAAGCATTATTTGTCACCCCCCGCGCGAGTGCCGATAGAGAATCAATAGCAATACGAGAGGGTTTAAATTCCGAGATTTCCGACTTAATCATCTGTAAATGGTCTTCTAATCCCGCCGATTCGGGGTAAGAACACAACAATTTTAATAATCCCTTGCGTTCCATTTCCTCAAAATCGATCCCCCAAGAAGAAGCATTTCGGGACAATTGAGCGCGAGATTCTTCATAAGCGAACAAAATCGCCCGCTCACCGCGCCGACAGCCTTCTTCTAGAAATTTACTGACTAAGAGAGTTTTACCCGTACCTGTTGCTCCTGTGGCCAAAATAATCGAATCCTTGAAAAAACCGCCTCCACACATATCATCAAGGGTTTTTACTCCCGAAGAAATACGGACATTAGAGGAGCGCTGAGTTAAACGCATCGCACCGAGGGGGAAGATATTAATGCCATCATTGGTAATAGTAAAGGGATATTCGCCCTTCATGTGGGTTGTTCCCCGTAATTTGAGGATTTCTGCGGTTCTACGTCGTCTTTCTCCCTCTAGCACGTTCCGCATAATTACCACATTATCAGAGACAAATTCTTCTACACCAAAACGGGCTACCGCTCCGTATTCTTCGATACGTTCCGTGGTCATAATTGAAGTCACTCCTAATAATTTTAACCTGGCGACGAGCCGAAAAATTTCCCGCCGCACCACTGACACCGCTTCGTACTGCTGAAAAACAGCAGTTACAGAGTCAATTGATACCAGTTTTGCTTTATATTTGGTAATTGCGTATTGAATGCGCTCGATCAGGGCCGAAAGATCGAAACTACCCACCACCTCTTGACCTTCCGGATCCGGAGAAGCATCGAGAATAAATAACTTACCCTGGTCAATTAATTCTTCTAAATCCCAACCAAAACTATAGGCATTTTGGATAATATCGGTGGGAGATTCTTCAAAAGTAACAAACAGGCCCGGATAGTCAAAATACTTGATCCCGTGGTAGAGAAATTGCACGGCAAGCAGGGTTTTTCCCGTGCCAGAAGTGCCACTAACTAAGGTAGTTCGCCCCATGGGTAAACCACCGTGAGTGATCTCATCAAAACCTTCAATTAGGGTTCTAATTTTGCGAACACCTTTGGGTTTAATCGGTGGATTTGATTGGCTATTAGAGTTAGATTGAGTCATTATTTATCCAGCGAGTATTTAAAGAGTAGGATTTTTATCTAATTTTTCCACAGAAACATATCAAGCCTGACTAGACACTTTACACCATCTCGATTTCCATTGACTCTTGACTTTCCTATAGACGTACTAGATTACGCCCCGATCATTTCTCCTTCAATAAATATAACCCGTCTAATCACCTATGGCCAAAGACCTAGCTATCATTTTCTCGTTCACGAATTTCCTCGTACAGTAAGTCTAAACCGATCAGAACCTTCTCTCGATCGGACAAATCACCGATAATTTTCCGCACCGGGGGAGGGAGGACTTTCGCAAGGGTAGGAGTAGCGAGAATCTTGTCTTCCTCCGCTAGTTGTGGGTTTTTCAGCACGTCAATCACCTTGAGCGCATACACTCCCTGAAATTCCTCTTCTAGGATATTTTTCAGGGTTTTTAAGGCACGCACAGAGTTGGGTGTATTGCCAGCGACGTACAGTTTTAAAACATAGGTTTTTTTGAAGACGCTCATAGGTTAGGATCAAAGGGGCTGGGGATACGAGTTCATCGCTATTTATGGGGGGAGATTTTAGTCTATTCCCAATAATAAATCATAAGGGATATCCTCGCGAGGTATGGAACGACGATACATTTCCCCCAAGTGAGCAAGGATATCAATAAGGGCGAGACGATAATCTAGGAGAATTTCCTCACTTCTGCCTTCTAATTTTAACTGTTGGGAAAATTCGTCCATTAACTCCATGTGAATTTCCAGAATTTGCGACACCGAGAGATCGGTAAAAAAGACATTATTAACCAACTCGTCGATCGCTTGATTAATCGGATAATCCTGTTGGAAGTAATTTAAAATAATCTCCCGATAATCTGCTCTTACTTCCCGCAGTAATTCTTTTTTTTCCTCTGGGGCAAGATTGCGATAGAATAGCTGCGGGTTGCGTTTGTAGTAAACACCTAAATAGCCGAGTCTTTCTTTTAATTTTTCCGCTAAACGGCGCTGTTGTAGGAGGAGAAAACTGTGATTATTGGCCACGGGATTTGGTTGGTTAACAATCGTAGTCCGCTCGGAAAAAGAGCAGTTAGGAGCTAAATGGAGAAACCTAGCGATCGCTTGGTCGATGACGGCGGTGATGCTGTCTAATTCCTTGACGGTGATTTGTAATTCGGCACTATGATAGAGACAGGTGGGAGAGTCATTCGTTCCGGCAGTGATGTTTTTGTCAGCGACAATGATCACTACGGGCAGTAAAATCCCCGCTTCGTAGAGTTGATTAAAAGTCGGCTGTAGGGAAGGATGAGAGACCACCAGCAAACAATCGATTTTTTCCTTCTCTGCTTCGATATTAGCCAGTAATTCGCTAGAAGAAGACCCCAGGGTTAGATTATAGCGTTCATTAGCCAATAAAGCCGTCAAAGAATTAACCAGACCCAACGGACTCACCCCCGTTAAGGGTGAGTCCGTTGGGACAAAAGCATAAATAGTCAGTCTCGGAGGCAACGTTTTCTCACCCGCAAGGTAGATAGAAATTGACAAACAATAGGTTAGGCTTTCTCTGTTGAGAAGACAACCCCCCCCCGCCATCAGCTAAAGGAAGTTAAAAGTTAACTTTGCTTTTTGGCAGTGGGTATCGTAGTTAATTGTAATCAATGGAGCGGTTCTCTAGATGAGCGAGCGTCATAATCAAGGTAAATTCAAGTTCTAGGACGACTAATAGTTTGGCCATCAGTTTGTTAATTATGCCCTAAAGTTACCGCCACCGCCCTCCCCAATTATCCCCATGCCTAGCGTTACCCTCAGTCTCCATCACTTTAATCAATCTGTCACTACCTGTGAATTAATTATCGACAGGGCCAGTCTTTGCGATTTAATTAACACGGGCAATCCAGAAGCGATCGTGGTGGTGGATGAGCGGTATTGTCCCCTAGGACTGATTGAGAGTCAAGCCCTGATTGCTTACCTCCTCTATCAACAACAGCACCCCGAAACCAGAAACCCCTCCTGCAACCGTCTCGATCTAAGCGGTTGGCTGCGTCCAATTATCCCTCTTAACTCGCGCATGGCCGTGAGTGAGTTTCTCGCCACCCTGACGGCAGAAGCGATCGCAAAAGCCCCTATTTTAGTGGATGCTCAGGGCAAACTGTTAGGACGCTTAGACACGGGCAAACTTCTGCAATTTTGTCTCGGGCGCTCGATTCTCGATGATCCTCCCCCGCATCTCCGCATCAGCGATCGCATTACCCCCCCCCGCAGCGATCATCCTCTGGAATTTCTAGAACAATTACCGCTGCCGCTGCTGCTCTACAGTCCAGAAGCGGGAATTTTATACCAAAATCAGGCTTGGTGTCAACAAATCGGGGCAGCTTTCCCCGCTAATATCGATAACTCTGCCTTGGCTTTAGTTAATGACCCCTTAACCCTCCCATCCCCCACTCCCCCCCTGTTTCCCCAGCGTCTAGAAACGGTGACATCGGGTTTAACTAAGACTTGGCGCCTGTTGTCCGTGCCGTTAAATTTAACGGATAATTATCCTTTGATCGAGAAAGCTTCAGGACTATGGTTACTGTTAGCCACCGATATCACCGAACAACAGCAATATTGTCAGGAATTAGCGGTTAAAAATGCCGATCTAGTCCATTTAAATCGTCTTAAGGATGAATTTCTCGCCTGTGTTAGCCATGAGTTTAAATCGCCCCTCACCGCCGTTATCGGTCTCTCCAGTCTGCTCCGGGAACAAAAAATCGGTGAACTTAACCCCCGACAGTCCAAATATGCCGATTTAATCTATCGCAGCGGTCGCCAGTTGATGGCTTTGGTCAATGATCTCCTCGATTTAACCCGCCTAGAGACAGGACAACTACAATTAACTTTATCTAGAGTCAAAATCGATCGCCTCTGTCAACGGGTGTACGATATCATCGTCGATAAATATCCCCAACGTCTCGATCTCCCCAGCAGCTATCGTCTTGACATCGAATCGGGGTTAGACTATGTTCTGGCCGATGAAGCCCGTTTACAACAGATGTTAGTGCATTTGTTAGATAATGCGGTAAAATTCACCATTGATGGCGGTAATTTGGGCATTAAAGTTAATCGTTGGGAAAATTGGCTGGCTTTTACCGTCTGGGATACAGGAATCGGTATTCCGGAAGAATCCCAGCATCTGATTTTTCAGAAATTCCAACAGCTAGAAAGTCCTTTCACCCGTCAATTTGAGGGTGCAGGTTTAGGTTTAGTCCTCAGCCAAAAATTAGCACGCTGTCACGGTGGCGATCTATCTTTTGTCTCCAGGGCCCAGGAAGGTAGTGAATTTACTTTACTACTGCCGGTTCATCCCCAAGGTGCCGATCAGGAGTCCGCCACTCCCCAGCGTCTGGTGTTGCTGGTGGAAGCTAATCCCCAAGTGATCGAACAGTTTGTCGATCGCTTGAGTGAATTGGGATTAAAAACCATTATCGCTCGTAGCGGCACTGAGGCGATCGAAAAAGCCCGTCAGTTAAAACCCCGTTGTGTTTTTCTCAATCCCAATCTACCCCTCTTGTCCGGTTGGGATGTGTTAACGCTGCTCAAATCCCATCCCCAAACCAAAGATATAAAAGTTATTGTCACCGCCGCTGATTCCGAGCGCAACCGCAGTCAACAGCAAGGGGCCGATAGTTTTCTGGTTCCGCCGATCACCTCAGCTGCGCTGCAAGCTTGCTTAAATCTGACCGTTTCCCCCGTTCCTAGCCGAAAACGGCGCACTGCTCCGACTCTGCTGCGTTTACACGGTCATTATGCCCCCAATTTCTCCGATTTATCTTCCTTTAGCTGGATTTGGAATAATCAATTAGTCCGGGAAAATTATCGTTTTATCGAGGCCGATAGTTGCGAACAGGCGGAACTTTTAGCTACTGTCTGGGAGGTGGACGCTATCTTAATCGATAGTTCGATCACAGAGGATTTATACTCTTATCTACAAACCTTGAGCAAGTCGGAAACCCTAGCTAATTTACCCCTAGTCACCCTTGATGTGGCTGTCACCGAGGTGGCCAATCAAATCCCCGGTTTAGCCGTTTTTCCCTGTTTGGCCCCCCCAACGGAAAACCGCATTGAACAGCTATTAAAGGTAATCGAGACTGCTGATCTGGCTTTTTCTCGCCACAAAAAACGGTAAGGGCAAGTCATACTATAGCAATTCTCTGACTTATGAGGTACAGTAGCAACAGTGAGTAAACCAATTGCGAATATCTTTTTGAGTAACTTGTAACATAGCCAATTCAATCCCTTCTATTAAGTCTTTGTAAGTTCTCGCCTTCAGTTTTCTTAACATCGCTTTGACTTTTGATCAAAAGTTTTCAATAGGAGAGAATTCGGGAGAATAAGGAGGTAAATATAGCGTTTCCTGTTCGCAAGAGGTACATTATCGATGTTGAAAAGTTTAATCAGCAAAGATTAAACTGTGCCACACAGGTGTGAGAACTGCTATATATTGACTGATGCGACAACTTTTTCTAAGCTTATAGCACTAATTATTGAAATATTTCTCCCTCTTTTTTGTGGTTTTCTTCCCCGATCTCTTTGGCCAATTAAGGCTCTAGCATAGAGTCTCAAAAGGGCTAAATTCACCCCCGATTCATCGATGAAAATTAGTTTTGATGCCTCAATTTCCCGAACTTGGGACCAGTATTCCACTCTTTTTTGCTGCACCCTGTCACTTTCTTTTTCCGCCGCGTGTAGTGTTTTTTTTTGAAGCTGTAATTGAGTTTTTGCGTAGGCTGCCCCAGGGTGGCTCTATTGACTTTCACCTGTGTCTTTTCATACAGTAAGTCCGATAATTCTTCGAGAGTTGCATTATTGTTAGCTTCGATGATTTCTATTAAAATTATCAGTTGTTCACTATTTAACTTGCTTGGCGAACTTCCCCCTTGCGGACGAGGACGGATATCTCCTGTTTCTTTATGTTGCTTCAATAACTTCTGAATAAAGCTTTTGGCCACGTCAAATCTCTGGGCTAGTCCTCGAATGGAAATTTTTTCTTTCTTCCAGACATCGATAACTTTTTGGCGAAAATCTACGGAATAGGGTCTCATAGGAAGCTGGCGAGTTCTATTATTTATTTGTCTATTTGCTTTCCATTGTACCTCATAGCTCCAATAATTGCTATATCTGATAACTGATAACTGATTAAGACTTCACTCCCAGATTAAAGAAAATCGTTCCCCGACGCACAGAATTTTCACTGCCTTGGCTGCTAATCGTAAGAGAACGCAGATTATTAAATAAAGGCTTAATCGATAATTCTAACACCCGCACGATCGGGAATTTTGCCTCGATTACCGGTTGCAATTGTCGCCAATCGACGTAAAAATAACCATCATTTTCTGCGGGTAAAGCAGTAATTGCCTGTCGAAACTTACCACTACTTAAAATGGGGTTTTTCTGTGCAGATAAAGCTAAACCCATCGCTTCCACAGAACTAGCGATAATTTCATAATTATCGACCCTAGTATGCACTCCCGTCACGATCGTTTCTAGTTGCGCTTTTCCTCCCGGGACCGCCGTGGTTAACTTTGTCCAAGCTGTCACCGTTCGATCGAGTAAAGGCAGATTAACCACATTATAGCCGCGACTGCGGGCCAACTCATCCAAATGCTCGATCGCACTGTCCACCTCTACCCCCATCACCCGTTCCCCTACAAAAACACTATCGGGTTCCATCCCCTTTGAATTAGGCACGAGAGCGAGACTATATTCGCCTCTAACCCAGCTAAAAACGTCTTCAGGCAAATTTAAACCTAAAGGCGACTGGAAGCGGTTTAAGACCTGTGTTATTAATTCCTGTAGGGGACTATCTGCTTCTAAACCCTCCTCTACCTGAGTCCAAAAACGATTTAAATCGCGACTAGCGGCGACTAAAAGGCTATTTTCGCCGATAAAAGATAATGCTCCCACGGGACTAGATAAAATTGGTGCTTGGTCATCCTGTCCTAAGACTCCAATTAAGGCGGTTTGAGCGACTATTCCCCCGGATTTGAGGGAAAAAGCCGTGGCTAATCGTTGTTTTGCTTCGGGACTCTCCGGGACGGGTTGATTAGCGATCCAAGCCGATAACGGGGGTAAATTGCCGTAAACTATAGCTATATGCGGTTCGGTGATATTTTTGAGAGCTTCTCGGTAATCAGGGCTATTTTTTAGGTTTAAATCCGGTACTTGCACGTTATTAAGTGCCTCGCGCAAAACCTTGATATTATTGGCAAAAAGCACCGTATCACCCACCACGGCACTAGCGAGAAAACGATTATTATCTCCTGCGGTCAAGGGACGTTGATAAATCAGGTTAACTCCCTTGTAGAGTTCAAAAACGAGGTCAAATTTGCCCGAAACCGCCTGTTTTGAGTAGGAAGCTTGCAGAAATTCCTTAGCGCGTTCACCATCTTTACTTTGAATTGCCAAAAGATAACCCGGTTGGATACCATTATCGGTATCGCGATCGAAATCTAGGGAAGTAACAGCGAGGGTAATTTCCTCCCCTAACCAGGGTTTGATTTCCTTTTGATAATTTAATCCCGTTTTACCGAGCAGAGTTTTTTCTAAATCTTTAATTTGTTGGTGGGAACGTCGTCGATTAGCCGGTGTAGCGATTAATTGACCAAAAGACTCTAAACGTTCGGGATTGACTAGCAAGGATACCATAACCGGGGCCTGTTTCGGCACAAAAATCGCCGCCGCCGGTTCCCGCAGCACCCCACCTTTGAGCAAAGACAGAGGACTATCGGCGAGAATCCAAGCAAAACTGGCTGTAGCGACTCCTAGGAGAATGATTACCGTCGCACCTAAAATATAGAAAAACGATCGCAATTTCACAACCTTGTCCCGAGATGAACCATTAGCTATTTTAAGCCGGCAAATGTCCCAAGAATTTCGATCGCTACAATTCTTACCAGACTGACAACGGATAACTCGCCACCGATAACTAATTTTTACCAGCCTTTTTCCGCTTGAGCGAGGACATAGTTAGCTACAGCTTCGATATCTTCAGCGCTGAGACGACCACCGAAAGCAGGCATCGCCCCCATACCTTTGGTAACTTGGGTAACGATAGCTTCAACGGAATCTTTGCCGTATTTAACTAAATCTTCTTTTTTCAGGGTTTTAGCGGCATTAACCACGTTTTTACCGCCCATGTGGCAGGAAGCGCAGTTAGCACTGAAAATCGAAGCCCCATCAGCTAAAGCCGGACGAGCCATACCGAAAGTAACCACAGCCAAGAGCAAGCACAGGGAAATTAATAGTCTTTTCACGATTGGTTCTCCTCTATTTCTTAAGAAATTCCCCAACCATCGTCAGAAAAAACCGGTTTTCTTGTCAAAAGACAAGCTGTCAAACTTGGTGTAGAATTAATTCATAGGACAGTTAAAAGCAAACTTTTACTTTTTTGTCAAAAGACAGGCTGTCAAACTTGTCATCTTCCCTCGTGTAAAGGATTAACAAGCATGAAAAAATTAGGTTTATTGTTCGCTACCGTGGCGCTAGTCCTCTCTAGCTTCTTCTTCAACACTGCCGCCGCTTCCGCCGAAACCTTCACGGTGAAGATGGGCGGTGATGCAGGTACACTACAATTTGATCCCCCCACCCTCACTATTAAAGCAGGAGATACGGTGAAATGGGTCAATAACAAACTTTCTCCCCATAACATAGTTTTCGATAGCACCAAAGTTCCCGAAGCCCAGGCTGCTAAATTATCCCATAAAGGTCTGGCTTTTTCCGCCGGTGAGTCCTTTGAAAGCACTTTCAGCGAACCGGGTACTTACACTTACTACTGCGAACCCCATCGCGGTGCCGGTATGGTCGGAACGATTACTGTTCAGTAATACCATTTTTCTTTATTCGCGTCACAACGAATGAAGGTTTGGCAAGCATTCGAGCGTGGATGTCTGTCATGGATTTAGAAATTTGGTATAATTATCCGATTTTAGCCAAAAATAACTCGCGTTTAACTGCCGCGGGTTGTTTTTTTTGGGAATTATGAAGACTTTTCAGTTATCAGTAAACAGTAATCAGTGAGGTTCTTCAGTTGGGGCTCTTCTGGTTTTTGTGTGGAAGGAAGAAGAATAGGGATAATTTGGGTGCATCTCAATTTTGTCGAAATATGTAGATGACATTTTGGGCGCGCGCAGTTCGATAAACTCACTGACCACGGTGCGCCCCTACCATTGGCGCAATGATAGGATTGTAGGGGCGAATTGCATTCGCCCTCTTTGAATAACTGCTGCTGCTCACCAAGTATGTGAGGGAAAGTCACAAAATTGAGATGCAGCCGATAATTTTCGGGAAATATAGTCTTTAAAGCCTTGTCTGGCAAAACTCCTACGAATAATAAGCACTGATTATCACACAAAGTCGAGAAGCTCCCCATTTCCCCTACTTTAATCTATCAGGTATCTTCTTTATCAGAAATCACCTAGGGAAAGAAACCTCTTTCATCTCTGGTGGTGAAAATTTTTTCATCGGGACTGCCTCCTGTCCCCTACCTTCGTTAACCACTAGGGAAAATCAAGCCTTTTGGCGAATTGATTAAAAAGCCATTAACTCCTCTTGCCAAAACAGGCCACAACCTGATAAACTAATCACAGCAAGGCTTCAGGGAACAAAATAGGGCGATTTATCCCCAAGAGGGATTGACTTTTACGAAGTTTTATGATTGCTCAACTAGAAAGTCCCCGAAATCTGGTGATTAAGAGTTTTAGCCTGTTGGCTACTGGACTGACTAAGCAGACCTAACAAATTCAACTGTATGATACCGAGTCAAGACATCGGCGAGGCAGTAGATTCAGTCAGAAAAACTGACGCACAAGACTTCTCTAATTTAATGCCTAGACCTGGCTGGTAACAAGTGGCGGGTTTAGGTAGAGTTTGTTTTTGGTATTGAACCCCGATTCTTGTAGTTATTTACCCGCTTTAGTAATTGTCAATAGGGATTTTAAGCCCGTAATTCGTTGAAAATTTCTATTTATTCGCAAAAATCCCCAGTCGCTCCCTGTACTAATTTTGGAGATCGACTTCATGACCAGTAATTTTCCCCAACCAATTCTCTGGAAATCACCTTCCAGAACAATTCAGTCATTTTATGAGTAGCAATGCCTTAACTGATCGTGAACATCTAATCGAACTGTATAATCGAGGTGAACGCAACTTTGCTGAAGTCAGACTTAGCGGAGTCAATTTAAAGAGACAGTGTTTAAACCAGATTAACCTAAGTCATAGTTACTTAAGACAAGCCAATTTAACCGAAGCTTGTTTAATTAACGCCAATTTCAATGCCGCTTCCCTGGAAGAAGTTAATTTAAGCAAAGCTTGTCTTATCGACGCTAACCTAACTAAAGCCGCTCTTTCTGGGGCAAATTTGCGCCAAAGTAACCTAAGCGGCGCAATTTTGAGTAATACTGTTCTCAAAAAAGCCGATTTAAGTTCTGCCTGTTTAATTCACAGTAGCTTACTTTTTGCCCAACTGTTCAAGGCGAATCTGGAAGCGGCTAATCTCACCTCAGCCACTTTAACCCATGCCATGGCGGAGAAAGCCAACCTAAAACGGGCTATTCTCACTCGTGCTATTCTTAGCTCTGCTAATCTTAGCCATGCTAACTTAAAAGAGGCTAACCTAATTCGAGCCTATCTCTATCAAGCTAATCTGGAAAACTGCCATCTTCAATACGCCGACCTCAGCTATGCCGATTTGCGCGGGGCGGATTTACGCGGGGCGGATTTACGTTATGCTAACCTGGAAGGAGCTAATCTGACGGGAGCTAACCTCAATTGTAGTGATTTTGAGGGAGCTAACTTAACCGGTGCCGATTTAAGCAAAACTGACGCTAATAAAGCCAATTTTCGCCAGGCTAACTTAACCGGTTGTAATCTTCTCGGCGCTAATTTAGCCTCCGCTAACCTTTCCGGTGCTAACCTACACCAAGCAGGATTACTCTTAAGTTATTTAGTGGGAAGCAATCTTAAACGAGCTAATCTCAAACGAGCTAACTTAATCGGGGCGATTTTAACCGAAAATAATCTTCTTTCCGCTTCCCTCGAAGAAACTATTCTTCCTAACGGTAGTCGCGGCAATCTCCTTTCCTAAGATTCCTAGAAAAACCCGGTTGTAGAGACTTTTCCGCCGAGGTTTCTATAACCGTGGGGTTTTTCTTGGGGTAATGATGAATTATGAATTATAAATTATGAATTGGGAGTGGGGAGTGCTGGAGTTGGGAGTGGGGAGAATAAATAAAAATAATCTCCTGAATAAGCTAAGACGCATTTAAACCGCTTATTCTTAGATTAGCCGAACCTCCCCCAATCGCTTTACTGTTGCCTTTTGCCTCTTGCCTCGTCTCAAAAAGCAATTTAAATTACGAACAGCTTACTGTCTCCCGTCTCCTGTCTCGACTAGGAAATTGATTTTGCACGACTACTCAGAGCCTTCAAGGCCATGAACCGAAGATAATGCCGAACAATTACTTTATTTTACTGATAACAGGCGTTTTTTCGGGCTTATTAGCGGGTTTATTCGGTATTGGGGGTGGCACTATCTCCGTGGCGATCCTGTTAAATTTGGGCTACAGTTACGGGGAATCGGTGGCTACCAGCAGTTTAGCGATCGTTTTTACTTCCCTAGGGGGTACGATCCAAAATTGGCGATTAGGTTTCCTCAAATGGCAGCGAGTTCTCCTCTTAGGTTTACCCGGGATTTTTACGGCATTTATCGGGGTTTATCTGGTCAAATCTAGCCCTAAACACCTCCTAGAAGCGGCTTTTGGTTGTTTTTTGCTGCTCAATATCTATTTAACCAATCTCAAGCAAAATTTAAGCCAAAAAGAGTCAGTTTCTGCTATTAGATTAAATCCTAATCTAGCCCGTCTGCTAACCGGAGGAATCGCCGGATTTCTAGCCGGTATTTTCGGAATTGGTGGTGGAGCGATCATGGTGCCACTACAAATGATTTTTTTGGCAGAAAAGATCAAAATCGCCATTGTCACCAGTTTAGGTGTGGTTTTACTCAATTCGATCGCCGCCTGTTTCGCTCATGCCCAAGCCGGTTATATTCTTTATCTAGAAGGGATTATTTTAGGTATCGGTGGTTCTCTAGGTGTACAAGTAACCACTCGTTTTTTACCGAAATTACCCGATCAATTGGTGCGGATTACTTTTTATATTTTTCTGCTACTGATGGCCATTTATTTCTTGATCCGCGCTTGCTCTTAGACCGTTTTTCTGAAGTAATGGCAGAGATATACTTTAGACGTTCATAATCTGAGATTTATTAAACTTCTGAAATCTTAGAGTCAGCAAGAAATACAGTTCTTTTTTATGTTTCAGATGGGCATCATTCAGACATTCATAAATAGCTGAAGAAAAGTCAGAAAAGTTTTCATAATATTTACCATATAAACATTTCTTTTTGACAAATTTTCACGGGTGCATCTCATTTTTTTAAATCTACTAATTTGGGATTTTTCAGGGGAAACTTTCTCCTAAAATTGGGCGTTACTTTCGGTTTTATCACTCAATCCAAGCTTTTGGGGGGTTCTACCCCCCGCGCATTAGCTTAAGTGTGAGATGCTTACACGCGATTGTTCATATTTTTGTACTAATTTAAGAGTCACTGATAATTACTGATTGTCGGTATTTCTGCAAATATGGGATGCACCCAATTTCCACCGCCTTTCAATTAAATTTAGATTAGGCGAATAAGACGGCAGATAGAGTAGATCTATTGACAAGGAAAGAGCTAATTCTTCAACAATTTTACATTTTTGATAGCGGGCATCATCTAATACCAGAGTGATAAGCTGTTCGTAATTTAAATTGCTTGTTGAGACGAGGCAACAGGCAACAGTAAAGGGATTGGGGGAGGTTCGGCTAATCTAAGAATAAGCGGGTTAAATGCGTCTTAGCTTAGGAATTATTAGTCCTAAAGCAGCTATTTTTTCAATAAGTTCACAGACTTGAGTTGCTGTAATATAATTGTTATATGTTACCAGAATAACTTCATGATTTATTGCATTTAATGCTCCTAAAACATTAAAGCGTTTGCGCCCGCTCAGTGACTTAACTAACAGTCTCTCAAAACACCAAATAAAACCGAAAAAAGCTCCCATAACAAAGTGAGCCGCATCAACAAAAAAAACAGCCCTTTTTCCTTCTTTAGCCTCATTTAGTCTCGGTTCTAGCTTTTTTTCTTTGTAGTCTTCTTGTTCATCCCGGTCAGCTTTAGAAGGAAGAGAACCTACTTTTAAACATTGAGTTCTTTTCTTCTTCCGTGAATTCTAGGTTAATCATGTTTTTAATAAGTGCTTTGCTTCTAATTAACTAGGTAGGCGTTAAAAGTTGTCAGATGCCCCCCTTATTAAGGGGGGATTAAAGGGGGGACTAAGGGGGGATCGGCACCCCCCTTATCAAGGGGGGCAGGGGGGATCGAACCTAAAATCCATTTTTAATTTAATTATAACCA